>CALFYU010000623.1 GCA_937952455.1 uncultured Planctomycetaceae bacterium | reverse complement strand
ACTGCTTCAGTTTGCACGGGAAGTCGGTTGCCCTGCGCAGAAACATCGACGACACTGGTGGAAAACCATCCCGCCGTGCCCCGTTGCGGCGACGTCGAGTATTGAGACCAGATTCGTGAGCGAGACCCCGCCGATTCGCATCGCCACCCGTGCCAGCCGTTTGGCGTTGTGGCAGGCCCACCATGTGCAGCAATTGCTCAACGACGTTGCGCCGGCGCAGCCGGTCGAAATCGTGCACGTTTCGACGATCGGCGACCGCGACAAATCGGGGCCGCTGTCGAGTCTCGGAGCATTTGGCGTTTTCACGCGCGAAGTGCAAAAGATCGTGCTGGACGGCGAGGCCGATATCGCCGTCCATAGCCTCAAGGACCTGCCGACCGAACCGGTGCCCGGACTGACGCTCGGTGGCATCCCCGCACGCGGCGCCACGCACGACGTGCTGCTGCTGCCGGATTCCCGGCGCAAAAGCAACGCCGGATTGGGAGATCTATCTGAGGGGGCCGCGGTCGGCACGGGCAGTGTCCGCCGCCGGGCGCAGTTATTACACCGCCGACCCGATCTGAGATTTGCCGAAGCGCGGGGCAACGTCGAAACGAGGATTAAGAAACTGGATGATCGGGAGTTCGATGCACTGATTCTGGCCGCCGCCGGCTTAATCCGGCTGGGACTCGCGGAACGGATCGACTGCGAGCTGCAACCGCCGCTGATGCTGCCCGCCATTGGCCAGGGAGCCTTAGGCATCGAGTGCCGCAGCGACGACACGGCGACGCTCCACTTGCTCGCCAAGATCAATGATCCTGAGACGAAAAAAGCGGCACTCGCCGAGCGGACACTGCTTCATGACCTCCGCGGCGGTTGCCATGCCCCAATCGCTGCCGCCACGTCGATCAGTGACGGGCACTTAGAGCTTACCGGCATCGTTCTGAGCCCTGACGGCCAACAGCGACTCGTGGCCACGGCGTCCGGAGACGATGCGGTGGTGCTTGGACAAACGGTCGCCGAGCAACTGCGAACGCAAGGGGCGGATGAGTTAATCGACGCCGCGAGGTTTTAAACGCGGCGACATCGCACGAAAACGAAAAGATTCACCGCAGAGAACGCAGAGTAAGAGAAAGAGAATTCGTATTTGCGATCAATGTCAAAAACGGCGGTGCCGACCAATCTCCGCGCTTCTCTGCGTTCTCTGCGGTAAGGTTTTCTTAACGATGCGAGTCGATAGACCGGCCGGCTTGCGGTGTACCGAAAACCAGTTTCAAGACCTGGTTGCGCCTGTTCGTGAACCTGTCATACAAATCTGGGCGTGACGCCAAAGTGGGTTTTGAAACCACTTGTAGCAAAAATCGGGAGACACTGATGCGGGATCAACCGTTGAACGTGGACTGGCGTGCGCTCGATCTGGGTGCACAGATTCGGCATCTGGAGGTCGAGGGATTTTTGGTGCTGCCCGACTTGTTAGATGCCGAACAGATCGCGCAGCTCAAACGGGAAACACGCGAACTGGCCACAACCGCCGTGGATTACAGCGTCCATCAACAGGTCTATCCGAATGCGCAGTTTGCCGGCCCGGCGATTATGGAATTGATCGCGCACCGACCGACGCTTGATTTTTTGGCGGCGCTGTTCGGTGATGAGATCGTGATGATGGACTACGGCTACGCCCGCTCCGAACCGGGGCATCCGGGGATCAGCCTGCATTGCGACGGGCAGCCGTGGGGGTCGGAGATCTTCGGCTTCGAACACAGCTGCCCGCGGCTGGTCCGCGTGTTGTATTACCTGGATGACCTGACGCCGGAGGTCTCGCCGTTTCGCGTGGTCCCCAGATCGCATTTGTCGCTGCACGCCGATGCGAATCCGTACTTGCGTTATGAAGCCCACCCCGAACAAGTGATGGTCACCTGCGATGCCGGGTCGGCAATGTTACTACAGCAAAACGTGTTTCACGGAAACTATCCGAACACCGGGACGTATGCCCGCGAAATGCTGGCGATCGCCTATCGCCCCGCCTGGGCCGGACCGGCCGGTGAGGTGCGGGAATGGGACGCGGCCGAATTGGAGAACGTGCCCGCCGAAGTGCGAAAGCTGATGACCGGACGTAACCGCCGCGTCTGGTTCCCCGCAGGGGGCAACAAACCGGCCGGGATGCGGAGCGAGGCGGCGGGAATCAATCCGAGCCGTTGGGGCCGGGCGGAGGAATAGATCATTCTTCCGGTTTGCCCACGTCGACTTGCGACCAGTCGATGTGCGATTTTTCCTCTTGGATTTCCGCGTACGCTTTGCGGGCCGCTTCCAGATGGTCCTGCCGGACGACGATGTCGACGTGCGTGGTCCCCTCGACGGGGATGCCGGCCGGATCGCCGCCGCCCATGGAGGCTTCGATGCCCCGTTCTTCCAGGTCGGCGATAATCATCGCTGCTTCGACTTCGGAGCGGACGGTGGTCAGGATTTCCGGCTCAAGCGGATCGGTGGTCATGCGTGAATTTCCCTATTCCTATTCCTGGTCGGTGAATTGACGTCGCCGCAGGCGGCGGTCAAATCATTGTACGCAGCCGGGTGTCTGTGTGGCAACTTTGCTGTTGCGGGTTCACCGACAGGGGTATCAGCGATTGACAACGTCAATCGGTGTGCCGCAGGCACAAGAAGCCGCAATTCGGCTCACGGTGTTGCTGGAAACCCTATCAATGTTTCTTCGCATAAACTGCGGCGTCTTGCGGGCTGCGCCCGCCCCGATTGGAAACCAATCGGGGCCACCCACTAGACACGCTCTCACCAGATTTTGGTCATGCACATCACGACTCCGGCGGTTCCAGCGTCCAATTGGGATTAGCGATGGCCGGTAAGCGGGCGATCAGCAACAAAATGCCGGAGACAATCACCAGAATCGGCACTTCGACGTCCAGCGCAATGCGGCCGACCTGCCGCAGTACGGACATGCAGCTGGCGACGATGAAGAACGATCCGGTGACGAACGTCACCTTGTCCAGTCCGCCGACGATAAAGGACAGAAACCCCACGGCCGCCAATCCCAGCGACCACACCCAGTTGATCCCAGGTGCGACACCAAGCGTGGTCAGCAACCAGCCGCCGCCGACGGCGATCAACAACAGTGGAATGATGAGTGTTTTTTTGTCACGCATTGTCGTCTCCCCAAGGATACCCAATGAGCAAAATGGCCGCCGGAATCGCTGCGGCGGTGGTGGTCTTCCTAGGGGGCGTCGACGGGCGCCGAATATAACGCGAAGTTGGCTGCCCGAAGCTAT
>CALFYU010000622.1 GCA_937952455.1 uncultured Planctomycetaceae bacterium | reverse complement strand
TTTGCATGCAAGGTGCGGATTGATTCACACGATCGCGGATCGGTCATCCCACCGAAGCCGTGGGCGGTCTCAAGCGTCGCTTGTGTTGCAGGGGTGTTTGCAGTGCAAACAAGTCCGTTTTTCTGGAAACGAGCGAGGCGGTGAGTTGTTCTACGACTGGTTGCAAAATTCTCTGACGCGCCACCCTCACACTTGTACGACAGTTTCAGGAACAGGCGCAACCGGGTTTTGAAACTGGTTCTTACAATGCATAAACTCGCGTTTCCGTTCGTACTTCGAAAGGATTAAGATGATGCGCTCTTCGAGTCTCGACATTGATGAAACCGTTTAATCCATCACGCTTGAAATGATTCGTTTTCAACGCATCTTTGAACTGTCGACCGAGCCCGAACGGCGAATTTTCGACGAGGCGCGAGAACTGTTTCGTGAAGCGTTTCCGTCAGAGAAATCCGCGATCGATCGTATCGAAAAGATGATCGTCGACCGGGCCCGGCTCGACTTTCTGCCGGTGATGCTCGTTTCGATGGATGCCAAGCGGCACGTCACCGGCTTGACGTTCACCTACTTTTTCCCGGAAATCCAATTTGCTTATCTGCAGTACATTGCCAGCGACCCACAAAGACCGGCACGAGGTTTGGGGGGTGCTCTCTACGAATCACTGCGGGAGTTGCTAAAGCAAAAGGGGGCACGCGGATTATTGCTCGACGTTCCCCCCGTGGAGCCTGAGAAGTTGGACGATCCGGCGCGGGTTGCCGTCAATCGCAAACGAATGCGGTTTTATGAACGGCTCGGAGCGTTCCCGGTCGTCGGGACGCAATGGGACGTCGAGCCGAATCCGAGAAACGACGGTCATCTCACGACACTGTTGTATGACGATCTCGGCCGAAACGCTCGGCTAAAGCGTTCCGATGCCCGCAAGGCTGTGCGGCGGATTTTGGTCGCACAATATGGCTACCAGCCCAACGATGCATTCGTGCGCCGCATCGCGGAGTCTTTTCGGGACGATCCGGTCTCGGTGCATCACCCGAAACGGGAATCTCCGAGAGGTGATTCCGCGCCCAAAAACGGTAAGTGGCTGCGCCCCTTGAAGTTAGTCGTTGCGGAGCGGCACGTCATCCATCATCTAAAAGAAAAAGGTTACGTCGAACGTCCAGTACGCGTGGATGCCGTGTTGAGAGGACTTGCGGGGCTGCCGGTGGAACGGGTTCCGCCGAAGCATTTTCGCGATTCCTATGTTCGGGCGGTCCACGACCCACACCTCGTTAGCTATCTGGCCGCCGTTTGTAAACGACTCGGCCCCAAGGCACTCGTCTATCCCGAGGTATTTCCCATCCGCCGGCCCGAGCGGAGACCCAAGGAACTGGAGGACCGGGCCGGCTATTTCTGTGCGGACACCTTTACGCCCTTAACACAAAATGCCTACACAGCGGCACGGGCGGCTGTCGATTGTGCGTTGACTGCCATGGAGATGTTGAAAGAGGGGGAACGGTTCGTCTATGCGTTGTGCCGACCGCCGGGACACCATGCGGAGCGGCGAATATTCGGCGGATTCTGTTATTTGAATAATTCCGCGGTGGCCGCCAACGAATTGTCCAAAGACGGCAAAGTGGCGCTATTGGACATCGACTATCACCATGGCAATGGCGCGCAAGACATCTTTTACCAGCGATCGGACGTCTTCACGATTTCGATTCACGGCCACCCGCGGTCAGCCTATCCCAACTTCTCAGGATATGCGGATGAGATCGGCGA
>CALFYU010000621.1 GCA_937952455.1 uncultured Planctomycetaceae bacterium | reverse complement strand
AATACGCGCACCAAATCGAAAAACCTAAGACCTCTACACGTCCCTCCTACTAAAGCCGGCGCTCCGGTGTGATGCGCACGGCGGCGGCGGTGCCCAATCGCGTCGGAGCGGCGGCCACGTTTCACGGCGGCGGGTTGGTCACTGACAAACCGGACAGTCCGCATCGGCTGATCCCCAAGATGAAGGCGCAGTTCCTGGTTGCAATCGCCGAAAACGACGACGAACGCGACCCCGAAGCGAAGGACGTGCTCAAAAAGGCGTTTGCCGACGCCGGCCTGACTGCCGAGATCGAAGTTTACCCGGCCGCACACGGCTGGTGTCCGCCCGACACGAATGTCTACAACGAGAAACAAGCGGAAAAGGCCTGGAAACGCATGCTGGCTTTGTTCGAGAAGACGCTGTCGTAGCAGACCGACGGCCGGGCGCAAGGTACGAAGTCGCCCTTCGGAAATGCCGTGGATGGTCTATCCGGCGGTGGCGTTGCGGGTTGGATCTCTCCCATCGTGGGACGTTCGTCCAAGAGCGCTAGGCCAGACAAGCCGGCGATCGGTCGCCTTAAAAGCCATGCCCCATAGCAATTTGCTGCGCAAATTTTTCGTCGATTTCGCATTGAATTGTAGCGACAATGTCGGTCTGCGGCGCGACGGAGAGAGACGGTTTTTCCGGTCCGCCCCAAGAATCGTCCCCCAATTCGGCAATCCACCGATTTACTTTGGTGTCGCATCGGGAGAGAATGTTGCGTGTCCCGCGGTAACTGGCAGTGCGGTGTGCCAGGCGAAATCGTATGAGCAAGGTGACTCGGATACTCACGGCGATCGAACAGGGGGACGCTCGCGCCTCGGCGCAACTGCTACCATTGGTCTACGACGAATTGCGGCGGCTGGCCGCATCAAAACTTTCCCACGAACCGGCAGGAGCCACGCTCCAGGCGACGGCCCTGGTCCACGAGGCCTACCTCAAACTCGTGGAGGGGGGCAAGGACGCGCCTTGGGACAGCCGCGGGCATTTCTTTGCGGCGGCAGCCGAAGCCATGCGACGAATCCTTGTCGACCAAGCGCGGCGTCGGCGGAGCCTGAAACGAGGCGGGCAGTACAAACGTGCCGATGTCCTGGAGTCGATCGTCGCCGCACCGGAGATTTCGGACCGGTTGGTCGTCATTGATGAAGCGTTGGAGAAGTTGCAGAAGACGGATCCTCAAGCCGCCGAGCTTGTTAAGCTCAAATACTTCGGCGGATTGACGTTACGCGAAGCAGCGCAGGTTCTGGGGATCGCGCCCCGCACCGCCGACGACGTGTGGGCCTATAGCCGCGCGTGGCTATTTCGAGAGATCGGCTCGGCAGCCGACTGAGGAATGTAAAGGATTTTCGGCGTATTGAAGAGAAAAGTCTGCGCACTTCGATTGTGGTTTCCGCATTGATCTTGGGGCGTGCATTGCGCGTGGTCGGGAGTGGAACATGAACGAACGAGACATCTTCGTCGAGGCACTGAAGTTGCCCGACGGAAACGAACGAGACGCTTTCGTTGACCGGGCGTGCGGCGATGATGCGGCGATGAAACAGCGGATCGCTTCCCTGCTGTCCGCCCATGCGGAATCGGACAAGTTTTTGGAGTCCGGCGAAGAACTCTTCGTGGCCCAAACGAAGTTGTCGGACCCGATCGCCGAGGGGCCCGGCTCGGTGATTGGGCCCTACCGGCTGCTGCAGCAGATCGGCGAGGGGGGCTTCGGCGTCGTGTTCATGGCCGAACAGACCAAGCCGGTCCGCCGCAAGGTGGCGCTGAAAGTGATTAAGCCGGGCATGGACACCCGGCAGGTGATTGCCCGGTTCGAGGCGGAACGACAAGCCTTGGCGCTGATGGACCACCCGCACATCGCGAAGGTCTATGACGCCGGCATGACCCCCTCGCGGCTGCCCTATTTCGTCATGGAACTCGTCAAGGGCATTCCTATCACACAGTTTTGCGACGACCATCAGTTCTCGCTGCGCGAGCGTTTGGAGTTGTTTGTCACCGTCTGTCAGGCGGCGCAGCACGCGCACCAAAAAGGGATCATTCATCGCGACATCAAGCCGTCCAACGTGCTTGTGACGTGGCACGACGACCGCCCGGTGGTGAAAGTGATCGACTTCGGCGTGGCCAAGGCGACGAGCGGGCAACTGACCGACAAGACGTTGTTCACCGGTTTCATGCAGATGTTGGGGACGCCGCTGTACATGAGTCCCGAACAGACGGCGCTCAGCGGCGTCGACGTGGATACTCGTAGCGACATTTACTCCTTAGGAGTGTTGCTGTACGAACTACTCACTGGGACCACCCCCTTCGACCGCGAGCGGCTGAATGCGGCCGCCATGGATGAAGTGCGGCGGATCATTCGTGAAGAGGAGCCGCACAAACCGAGTACGAAGGTGAGTACTCAAAGCGACTCGTTGGCCACGCTCGCCGTGCAGCGAAAGATGGAACCGAAAAAATTGGGGCAAGCCCTGCGGGGCGATCTGGACTGGATCGTGATGAAGGCCCTGGAGAAGGACCGCACGCGGCGCTATGAAACGGCCAACGGTTTCGCCCGCGACGTGCAGCGGTATCTAGCAGACGAGATGGTCGAAGCGCGTCCGCCGTCGTCGGCCTACCGTTTGCGCAAGTCCATCCGCCGCAACAAAGTGGCGCTCACGACGGCGGGATTGGTCTCGCTGGCACTGATCGCGGGGACCACGGTGAGTATCTGGCAGGCAATCCGTGCCACGGAACAAGCAACCCGGGCCACACAAGCCGAAGCGCGGGTCACGAACCTGCTAGCCAAAGAAACCAAAGCTCGCGAGGAAGCCCAACAGAACCTGGCACACGCCCGCACGGCCGTGGATGAGTTCTTTACGCATGTCAGCCAGAACAAGTTATTTGACGTACCGAGCCTGCAGCCGCTGCGCAAGGATTTGCTGGAGGCCGCGATTAAGTATTACGAAGCCTTGGTCACCCAGTATCCCAATGATCCATCGCTGCTAGCCGACTTAGCAGTAGCCCGGCTTCGTATCGCGCCGATTTATAATGACTTCGATCGCAACGACGACTTAATCGACACCCTGGCCATCGGACTGGAATGCGTGGAACGTTTGCGACGCGAATTCCCAAATGCGAAACGAGAGCAATTGCGGCTGGCGGGATTTTGGAAGCCGCTGCGTTCCGACGGTAAGTCGGCGAGGCCGAGAAACGCGCAGAAAGCGGATCGTACATTGAAACAATTGGTCGACGTTTGGGAATCGCTGAGCCGCGCACATCCCGAAGTTGTCAGTTTTCAGAGCGATTTAGCCGCCGCCTATTATGCGCTGGCTCGTTGGCAAATGGAGATTGGTAACGCGACGGGAAATCTTGCCGTGCTGCAACAGGGATTTGAAACAGCGGACAAGGGGATCGTCATGTGGGAACAACTCTGCGCAGCCCACCCCGATCAACCGGACTACGCGGCCAATTTGATCGAAGCACTCGGAGACGCCGGTTATTGGCTCAAAAAAGCGGGACAGCCGGAACGTGGGTTGGAGCTGTATCGGCGCAAGGATCAGGTGGTCGACGAAGGCATCCAGAGATATCCAAACGTGTCACTGTTCCGAGAGGAATACATCAAACGAACTCATGCGAAAGCCCATCAGTTGGAGGACGAGGGACGATTGCCCGAGGCTGAGACGGCCTATCAGCAGATGCTGGACGAGTCGATGAAGCTACGTGACGAGTTTCCTGGTGCCCCCGCATTATCGAAGTCCATTTGCCGGGCCAATCTGGCATTGATTCGCGTGGCGCGGTCTCTGGGACGATCAGAGGCCGAAATCGAGACGATTCGACGCAGAGTCGCCGCCGAGATTGACAGCCTACAGCAACTCTCCACCGAAGTATTTCATACGGCAGACGAGCAGTGGCAGCACGCCCAAGCGTTATACGAGCTTGGTGATTTTGTGCGACAATCCGGCGAAACGGCACCCTCTATCACGGCCTACCGACTTTGTTTGGATGTTCGAAAAGACCTCGCGGAGAAATACCCGCAGGAGCCCAAGTACCGGATGGGAGCGGCGCACGCCGCCCGCTGGCTAGGCGGCTTGGTTGACGGTGAGGCGCGCCGTGATGCCTGGGAATTGGCGGAAAAGTTGCTCATTCAGCTCCACAAAGATGCCCCTGACATCAACGATTACGCCATTTTCTTGGCCCACACGCAAATGTTGCTGGGTGGCGCCCTATATCACTTGGGTCACGAGGAACTGGCAGCGGAGAAGCTCCGCCAAGCGCTCACCGAGCACCGGCGAATTTGGGTGGAACATCCTGAAAGCCAGCAGCTGCTTCGTTGGGAAATCGGTGCTTCTTCTAATGACGCGGCGTGGTCACTGGTCGCGAAATCGGAATCGACCACGAATGAAGCGGAATTGGCCGTCGATCTGGCAAAGCATGCCGTCGATTTATTCCCCGACAACGTCGCTTTTTGGAATACGTTGGGCACGGCCCAGTACCGCGCCGGAAGCTGGGACGCTTCGGAGGAAGCTCTCCGCAAGGCGATGAGCCTCAATAATGGCGGCAACCCCTGGAATTGGTTTGTCTTAGCGATGGTCACCTGGCAACGGGGGCAGCACGATCAGGCCCGTCATTGGTTCGACGCGGCTTGCCTGTGGACCGCCAAGTACGCCGCTGACAATCCAGACTTGATCCACTTCCGCGCCGAAGCGCAATCGCTGCTTGAGATCGAGCAGCTTGAGACCGACGCCGAAATTGACGACGCGATGATCAGTCGGGCACTTATCGCAGCCGATCCGCAGTTGATGTCTTACCGCCTCTTCAAAGGACGTGCGGAGGCCCGTATTCGAGAATTTGATTGGGACGCGGCTAAGGCTGATGCTGTTCGTGCGACAGAAATGCGTCCCGACGACGACGACCTGCTGATAAGGACTACCTCATTGTTGGCGCGGACCGGTGATGAGGCAGCGTACGGGCAGATGTGTCGAACACTGCTAAAACGTCATGCCGAAACCACCGACCCCCAATGCGCTGAGCGTGTTTCCAAAGCCTGCCTCACAATGCCGATTTTCGGCGAGGATCTGGAAATCGCCTGCCGGCTGGCGGAAAAGTCGGTCACCTTAGACCAGAAACATTGGGTGGTTCCCTTTGGACGCGTCTCGTCAGCCATGGCAGCTTACCGTCGCGGCGATTATGCAAAAGCGATCGAATGGTGCGACCTGGCCTTGAAGCTTGAATACGAGAATGTCTGGTTCCGCAATGCCCAGGCGCGATATGTCCGAGCGCTGTCAAAAGCCCGACTCGGCGAACGCGATGCCGCGCAACAGGATTTCGACAAGGCGGCGGAGATCGTGCGGCAAGCTAAATCGGTCGCGAAATCTAGGCCGGTCGTCGACGGCGTCTGGAACGACTTCGCGATCTGCGAGGTGCTGCAGCGAGAGTTTCTTCAAGAGACGGCGGTCGAAGCGCAGGCAAGCGATTCAGCCGAGGGGGCGCAAGCACGCTAGGCGCGGCTGCTGGTGCTAACGCTGTAACACACAGTTTTCTGCGCTGAACGTACGCTTATTTTGCGGTCAATGATCTGTATTCCGGAGTCGGCTGGCGACTCTTTCCACGGTACCTGTTTTGGAGATCTGCTATGAGAAACTTCGGATTGTGGCGCGGCGGATGTTGGACTTTGGCGGGCTTAGTGTTGTTCGTCGCGTCGTCGATCGCCCACTGCGATGATGATGTCGACGCTGAGTTGGGTGCGGTTCTTAACGGGGCATTGCAGGAGGACGGCGTTCAATTCCGCGTCAATAAAGTTGATACCTACACGACAATCGACGCGATGGGAACAACGGTTTATTTCAATGATCGGACGAAACAGTTGCCCGAACAGTTTGTCGCATTCGATGAGCGCCGCGGATCGGGGCGGGAGATTACCTGGATCAACGACACTTCCGAAGCGAGCACCAGCAGCGGATTGAGTGCCACCGATACGGCCGGTGCGATTCGCCGCGCCATGGGAACTTGGGATGCCGTGCCATCGACGAACATCCCGTTAGCGGATTTGGGGTACGTCGATTCTGATCTGGGA
>CALFYU010000620.1 GCA_937952455.1 uncultured Planctomycetaceae bacterium | reverse complement strand
GCGCGATACGCCGCGATCGCACCCTTGGAAGTTCACCGATGACGGTCGCACCATGGGCCGCAAGCAATCCCCACGCACGATCGCGCACGACGAAGCACTGCCGGCCGCCGATTCGCACATCGATTTCAGCACCACCGACAACCCCAACCGCATATCTTAAAACGCCGGTAACGTCGCCTTCGCACGCCGATCTGCCACGTTCTTCAAATTCTCTGCGTCTTCGAGTCTCTGCGCGAGATTTTTCTCCGGGTTGGAATCTCGGCCACTCCAAACCCGGATTCACCTATTTCGCCGCGTGTGCTAAATTTCCAGCCGTTTTGGAAATGTTCGGGCCGACAAATCCAAGGATGGACGCGATGAAAAAGAAAAACCGCATGCGCTCGCTGTTGGGTATGACATTGTTGACGGGGGCCGGCGCCGCCACCGTCTGGTACATCGATCCGGTCGGCATGGATCGCATCCCGCGCTTCCACAACGATACCGACGCGGCATCGTATGCCGAACCGGCGCCCGAGGAACTCTCCGATGCGCCGCAATTCCACAGCGCGCCCCTGCAGACCGTCGCCGGCGAACCCGCCGAACCCTCGACGGTGGAAGATTTCGCCTTCGAACCCGAAGCGATCGACAATGCAAAGCCGGATGTCGATACCGTGGCGTCGGACAATTTCGTCCACGATGCGTTCGATCCGACTCCCAACAATGTTGTGCGGGACGACTACCAAATGACTCCTCCTGAGTTGCTGGGAAATCGAGTTTCAGTGACCGACGCTCCGATCGTTCCCGTAGCGGGCACCGAGCCGCAGCCCCAAGCCGCATTTGAAAATTCCCCGATTACCGCAGAACAACTCGCCACTATCGACCGCATGATCGATGGCGGTGAAGAAATCGCAGCCCACAAGAAACTCTCCGCCTGGTATTGGAACCACCCGGAATCCCGCCCACTGTTTCAGCAGCGGATCGAGGAATTGGCCAAGTCGATTTATTTCTCGCCGCAACCGCACTACGAGGATGCCTATACCATCCAACCGGGCGATCAACTGCGAAAGATCGCGGCACAGTACAAGCTCTCCTGGCAATACCTGGCGCGGCTCAATCAGGTGAATCCCCGCAAGATCCGTTTTGGTCAAAAGCTCAAAGTCGTGCGGGGACCGTTCGATGCGGTCGTTGATCTTAGCGACTACCAACTCACCGTCCTTTGCCACGGACAATACGTCCGGCAATACCGCGTGGGCATCGGCAAAGATGGAACCTCGCCGATCGGCAAATTTACCGTCCAAGACAAACTCGAAGATCCCGTCTATTACGGACCCGACGGCGTGATCGCCAACGACGACCCCCAGAACCCGCTCGGCGAACGCTGGATCGATATCGGCGACAGCTTCGGCATCCACGGCACCATCGATCCGCAATCGATCGGCAAGAGCGAGTCCCGCGGCTGCATTCGCATGCTCAATGAAGACGTCGCCGAGGTCTACGACTTCCTCACGATCGGCTCCACCGTCTGGATCCGCCGTTAGCGGCGTGTGACTTGTACGCTCGCCCGCACCGGCTAACATGGGCGTAATTGCCTTTGCGGAGGCGGTGCGATCCAAACTGGTGGGGAATACGAAATCCGAAGCACGAAATCCGAAACAAATTCAAAATCAGAAACTCAAATGATCGAAACATTTTGAATTTCGTACATTTGAATTTGTTTCGGATTTCGATATTAGGATTTCGTAATTCCCCCATCGTAGACTGCCTCCTCGCAATCGGCCCATGATTCGGCACACCGGGTACCCAGCGGGAGTAACACGATGGATTTGTTGAGCACGATCGGCGGCTCGTTGTTGGAAGGTTTTTTCCCGGCCGGCTGGGATTTGGCGAAGATCGATGCCTGCGTCGACGACGACCCCGCGACGATTGCTCATCGCCAACCGTTCTGGAACCCCGACTTCACTCCCGTCCCCTGCGCCAACGTCGGCGACTTTGACGCTATGTTGGGACACGAGATCGCGCACACCATCCGCCTCAGCCGGGACGCCGGCGAGCAGTTGGCGCTGATTCTGCCGGTCGGCCCGATGGGCATGTATCGTTGGGCGGTCTATTTTCTCAACCAGTGGGGCATCCCCTGCGATCATGTCCACGGCTTCAACATGGACGAATGGAGCGATGCTGACGGCAACACCTTGCCGCCGGACAACAGCGGCGCGTTTCAATACGCAATGGAACACGCATTCTACGGCCCGCTCGGCAACCTGACCGTGCCCACAGCGCAACGAAATTTCGCCACGAAAGACAATCTGCCGACCTTTGCCGACAAAATCGGCGACCTCAAGTCGTCCGGCGCAAAACTGGGCGTGATCTTCGGCATCGGCCGCGTCTGCCACATCGCCTTTTGGGAACCGCAATTCGCCGCCGAATTCGACACCGAGGACCAGTGGAAAGCCCAGACGCACCGCATTGGCGCGAAACTGCATCCGCTGACTATCGAACAAAATGCAATCACCAGCTTCAAGAGCCGCACGACGCTCGTCCCCGCCTACGCCAACACCATCGGGCCGGGGCTGTTCCTACAGGCTGATAAAATCATCGGCGGCGCCGACGGCACGCTCGGACGCGGCATGATGTGGCAAGGACTGAGTCTGTGGACCACACTCCGCCACGGCCCGAGCACCTGGATTCCTTCGTCGTACATGCCCACGCTGCCGGGCAAACTCTTCTTCCTCGAAGAGCTCGCCGGCCCGCTGGTCGCTGAGTGCAATTAGTCACCGCCGCCCGCTGACGATGTCAGTGATGCGTGATGAACGGCCCGGCCAATCGCCCTGGTTGCTCCCTCGATTGCCGCGTGATACGCTTGGCGGCTGAGAGCGGTTCTTGCAAACAAGGCGGCGGTCATCCGGTTGCGGACGGCAAGGTGACAGGGCGATGGGCTGGGAACAACTTCGCGGGCACGAGCAACAAATCGAGATGTTTCGCCGCACCATCGCGCGGGGGCGATTGGGACAGGCCTATCTCTTGTCCGGGCCGGAAGGAATCGGAAAACGGACGTTCGCGGCTATTTTGGCACAGGCACTCTTTTGCCGCACAAATCCCGCCGCTGCGTTAGACCCATGCGGCATTTGCCCGCCGTGCAAGCAGCTGGCGGCCGGGACGCATCCCGACTTTTCGCAAGTCGCACTCCTGCCTGGCAAAGCCGAACTGTTGATCGAACAGTTCATCGGGACGAAGGAAAACCGCGGAAACGAAGGGCTGTGCCACGAGCTGGCGCTTAAGCCAATGGACGCCGAACGCAAGGTCGCCGTCATCGACGACGCGGATAAGTTGAACGACGCGTCGGCCAATGCCCTGCTGAAGACGCTCGAGGAACCGCCGCGCGGTTCAGTGATTCTGCTGGTCGCCGCCAACCCCGACCGGTTGCTGCCCACGATTCGTTCCCGCTGCCAAACGATCCGCTTCGCGCCGTTGGCAACCGGTGACATTGCAGAATTGCTGCTGGAACAATCGATCGCCGACACGCCCGCCGCGGCGGAGGAAATCGCCGCCCTCAGCGGCGGCAGCCTCGCAACCGCCGTGCAGCTCAGCGATCCAGAACTACTCGCAGCGCGGCGAGAGATCCATCGCGGACTCGCCTCGAACCGGTTCCACAGCGGGGAGATCGCCGCAAAAGCGCTGGAGTGCATCGAAGCCGCCGGCACGGAAGCGGCCGCACAGCGGCAGCGCGCCGCCTGGATTCTCCATTTTTGCGTCGAGTTCTATCGCGAAGCTCTCACTGGCGTTTCGCTCGCTGACCCCGAAGCGGCGGAGGTGATCGGCGCCGCCATGGAACGGGCCGTCGAGGCCCAATTGCATCTCGATCGCCGGATGACGGTCGGACTGTGCATCGAAGCGCTGTTCGACGACCTGGGCCGAATTGCCCGCGCTGCAGCCGCGTCGGCTTGATGGCCGGCCCCGCTGGCAGTGCATACTATCATTTGCGGCTGCGGGAGGCCTATAATATCAGGTGGCCCGTTTGGCCGGCAGCTCGTTGAATAAGGGTGCCACTGGCGGACAAATCGCCAGTGCAAACCGCGCGACCGGCGATGCACTGCTGGGCACGCCGGCACTGGCACCAATCGATCGGTGTTTCCTGGTCTTTCAACGGGCTACTGTCACCTTGTCCCAAAAAAATTCTCCCGGCGCGAACGTGCCTTGAAATCGCTCCCGGTTTCAAACATCGCCGCCGGTTGAAAATATCGAAGCCCTTCGCCGAGTTCACCATGTCGAGTCGATACGTCGTTCGTTACGGATTAATGCGTCACGTCGCCCCGTTTTCCGTCAAGGGTCCGCAGACCTATTCTCGAGGCCAAAACGTTGTCGTCCGCAGCGACCGGGGCATGGAGTTGGGTGAAGTCCTCTGCGAAGCCACGGACCGCGCCGTCAAGTTTTTGCCCTCCGCGGAAACCGTCGGACAGATCGTGCGGACCGCCACGATCGACGACGAGCAATCCAGCGGCGAGCTGCACGAAAAGGAGCGGATCGAGTTTCAGGACTGTCAGGTCATGATCCGGGAACGGAAACTGCAGATGGAACTTGTCGACGTGGAGCACGTGTACGGCGGGGAGCGGATCGTCTTTTTCTACCTCGCCGAGAAACGCGTCGACTTCCGTGAGCTTGTCAAAGCACTCGCCAAGAAATTTCACACCCGGATCGAAATGCGGCAAATCGGTGTCCGCGACGAAGCCAAGCTGCTGGCCGATTACGGCGACTGCGGCAAACCGGTCTGCTGCAACACGCACCTGACACAGATGCCTCCGGTCTCGATGAAGATGGCCAAAGTCCAGCGGGCGACTTTGGACCCAACCAAGATTGCCGGCCGCTGCGGGCGACTGAAGTGTTGCCTACGGTACGAATACGACACCTATCAGGAAATCCGCCGCGAATTGCCGGGCGTCGGAAATCTGGTGGTCACCAAGCAGGGACAGGGGAAGGTCCTGCGCCAAGAAATCTTGGCGCGCAAACTGCTTGTGCAGTACGACGACCAACGCCGCGTCATGATTGACGAGACCGACGTGGTGACCGTCGTCAAGAAATCGGGCCAAGCGGCCGCCGGCGAACCGCCGGGTTGAAATTGCGGGGGGAACGACCAGTTTTCCTGGTGTACCTGTGCGGGAATTCCGAATTCCCGGCGGCAATCGATGCGTGCGAGAAGGAGTTGATTCGAACGATCATTTCAATCCGCATCGGCCGGCATCTTAAGAAAATGTGAAAAATTCGATTCAAATTGCGTCCTCCATCCGGTTATGATGAACACGTCTCGCAAAGTTCACGATTCGCCAGACATAGCGGTCAGATGAATCGCAGCGGTTGTTTCGCGCGTCGACGGCCGCTGTTGACGGACACGGACGATGTTGATCTGGAAATCTTGGAATCTTATGATCTCGTAAGAGCACCGCATCGCCGAAACATTTCCCGGCGTGGAAAACCTCGTTACCCAGAACGGAAACTCACCACGCAAGCCATGACGACGACATCAAACCCGACCCACAGACGGCGTTACGATTCCAACGCGTATCGGTTCATTTTCCCCGCGTTGCGATATGCCCAGAACCTGTTTCGCCAGCCTCCCGCGCCGGGGAGGACACTTCCCGAAGCCGACGCCCACATCACCGGGCAGGAATTAGTCTACGGTATTCGGCTGTACGCACAGGAGCAGTTCGGCATGTTGGCCCGCACGGTCTTCAACAGCTGGGGCATCCACACCACGGATGACTTCGGAAGAATCGTGTTCGAATTGATCGAAAGCGGCGACATGAAGAAAACCGATGACGATCGCTTGGAGGATTTCTGTAACCTCTACGACTTCACCGAAGTGTTCGACGAACAATATGTCGTCGATGTCAGCCGCGCGTTCTCCAAAAATTAACCGTCCCCACGGCCGGTTTTTCTCCGAAACGAGCCGCGGCGACTTCTTCTGACCGAAAGCCGGGGATTTGCCCGTGCCTGTCGTGACGGCCATCGGCGGGGCGCTTGGCCCGCGGCCGCTGAGAAGCTGATCCTTGGCCGGCATCAGGACGTTCACTCAGGCCACCGTGTTTGGAACCGTTGATCGCAGGGAAGGGAAACACGTTGTCACGCCATCGTCGCGAGACGGATCAGGCCTCAACTCCGGAACCAGCGCCGGCCCCGACGGCTACGGACCCACCGGCGGAGGGACCTCGTTCGCGCGTTTCCTTGGCAGTCGGCATCGCCATCTGGCTGATCTGGATGGTCGGCTTGGTGTCGTTGGCGAGTTTGAGTTCCAATCCCCCCGCACTCAATCGCCGGCAGATCGCCAACGCCGATCTCGTCGTGATCGCCAAGGTGGCGGACGTTGTTGAAGGCCGTGTTGAAATCGAATCGATCAAATATGGCAAAATTTCCGACAAGCAACTCACCATCACCGATCTTGACCGCGTTCCCCAAATCTCGAACGGCGCCACCTATATCATGCCGCTGAAACGCAGCGACCACCAGTACCGTGTTGTTTCCATTGCGAGCGATTCACAGCGTCCGGTCGTATATCGAGCCACCGGCGAAACCGAGTCACAATTGGCCGACGTGCTACAAGATATCAGCCGCCGACTTGCACCATGAGCAAGTAGCGAGACTGGTGCTCAGGGAGGACGACGCTCCCGCGAAACGGCGTGCGCCCCAAAGACGGGCCAATTCAACCAACCGAAAAACCACACCAAACGCTCGGGCGCGGCGCCGCAGCAGCGTCCTCCTCCCAATTTGAAGTCACCACTCCGAGAACCGGAACCACCGTGGCTTCTGCAAGGAAACGCCGCTCGCCCCTGTCGGGCCATCACCCGCGATGCTGGCTCCGGGGGCGGCGTCTGGTGCGGGAGACGCTCGAGGCCAATCGCTGGCCGATCCACGAGATCCACCTCGCCGACCGGCTGAGCGACGACGAAATCGCCGGAATTCGAAGCGCCGCGCAACGGCAACAGATCCCGGTGTCGGTCGAATCCGCGTCCCGTTTGACCCAGCTTTCGCACACCGAGGATCACCAAGGATTCTTGGCCAAAATGGGTCCGTTCCCCTATGTCCCAGTCCAGGACGCACTTCAAGCGTCCGAAGAGAACGCGATCTTTTTGATCTTGGATTCGATTCAGGACTCCCATAACTTCGGTGCGGTCATAAGGTCCGCTGAGGTGTTTGGAGTGGACGCGGTCGTGATCGGAGAACGGCGGCAGGCCGCCGTCAACAGCCTGGTGGCGCGTAGTTCGGCGGGAGCGGTCAACCGGGTTCCAATCTTGCGGATCGCCGATGTGGCGGCGTTCATCCAACAACTGCGCGAGCGGGGGACCGCGGTCTACGGCGCCAGCGAAAAGGGCCCACAGCCGATTTTTGACTGCGATTTGAACGGCTCAGTCGCCCTGGTCATCGGCAACGAAGGAACTGGAATCACGCCCGAAGTCCAAGCCGCCTGTCACGGATTGCTGTGCATCCCCCAAAAGGGCCGGATTGGTTCGCTCAACGCCGCCGTCGCTGCCGGCATTGTCTTGTACGAAGTCCGCCGTCAGCGATAATCGTCTTTGCACCGGAGCATGGGGCATTGCATTGGGAATCTCCCGCAAATCCCTCAAAACTGTTCAATTTCGCGCTGTGAATCGCTCCGCAAGCCATTACCTTGAGGGCGCCCAAGGATTTGGCCGCTACATTCTTCAGTAAGGACCCTTCCACGATCGCCGCGGGGCGGAATCTCGCGGCCACAGGAGGGAAAGCTTCCGATCACCCAAACAGCGAGATTTGCAGGTTGATCGCGGCAGGAAAGATTTTGTGATCGTGACGGGGCGTTGCGGAACGTCAACACGTTCCCTAAACAAAACCTTACAAAACTTTCAGCGAATTGCACCGTTGCAATTTCCAGAGCTGCCTCGAAAATGTGATTGACAGCGGTCAAATATCCTACCTACCGTTGAGGGGGACACGCGAGGATCTCCCGCGGCGTTAGCACGCGGATCGTGCCGTTCACGGGCCGCGAAAACAGGGGCAAGTCGGTTTCGGGGCGGACACGGCTGCGGCCGCCCGACTCGTGTATCGCAAATCATTTCGTTCTTAGATTCCCTTTGCCGCCGTGTGCCGGCGAGGATTTCAAACCAAGTTGGACTGCAGATGAAAACTCGAAAAAACGCAAACGAATTGACGGCACATCCTATGCGTCACGGGCGTGTGAACACGCGTCTGGTCCTGATTCTTGTCGTGGCACTGGGGATTTCCGGAACCGTCATCCACTTCGTACACGGCTACATGGTCGACCGCAATGCGCGGGATTTGTACGACCGCGCCGTCCGCCTGCTCGATGAAGCCAAGGCGGACGAAGCCGACGCCCAGGCGGCCGCAGGCGAGAAGCGCGAAAAACTCGAAAAACAAGTCACCCGCAAACGCAGCGACGCCATCCGCTACTTGGGGCAATACGTCCAACTGGAAGACGACGACCACCAAGCCTGGCTGCTGTATGCCGAGTCGTCCGACAAGTTCCAGACGGCGCGCGGCGACCGGGAAAGGGTTTACGAGCGTTTGAACGCGGCTCTGCGGAAGTTGGAATCGGCCAACGAGTCTGGTCAGTCCGGAGAAGATTATGGTGACAAAATTGTCGAACTGCGGCGGCGTTCGATCGAGCTTGCCATGCAGGTGGGTGCGATCATGCGAGAGGTTGCCATGTTTCGATTAGCCGCGCAGGAGATCGATGAACTTCGCACCACGCTCCCCGACGATGCGGAACTGCCCTTGTGGTCGGGTATCTGTCTTGAGCGGCAGCAGAAATGGCAGGAGGCCGCCGGAAAATATGACGAAGCGATCGCCAAGGATCCCGGCTTGGTTGATGCCTATCGCCAGTTGATGGCATTGATCACTCAACATTCCGACGATGTGGCCTATCAGCAGCTGGGAACTGCCGACTCGGGAGAAAGCTCGGCCGAGGACGTCGTCTGGCGGCTCGGCGAAAAAATGGTGGCCAAAGGACGCTCACCCTACAAGGCCTATCTCGCGCGGGCGGCCTTCAACTATGAACGCAGCCAAAACGCCGTTCAGGATGACGTTCGCGACGCGGCACTCGCTCAAGCCCGCAATGATATTGAACTGTCCGTTAAAGATTGGAAAGAATCGGTCGAGCCTCAGACCAAGTCGCCTGAAGATGACGGGGAATCCGCAGCAGAAGATGACGCGCCGTTGATGGCGGCGACGTCCATCTATTTGGCATCCGCGTCCCGGGCGGCCGAGTTGGGTGACGCTGCCGCGGCCGACGCATATATCGCACAGGCCCGACAATCCGCCGTCGCGGCGCACAACCGCGACCCGGCCAATCTCCAAAATTATTTGTTGCTGTCCAATGTGGAGCAAACGGCAGAGCATTCCAAGCCCCCGACCGAACGGGATTGGTCCTCGTCGATTCAGGTGCTCAAAGATGGCTTGGCCCAAATCCCCGAGTCGCAACAAATCCCCACCGGTGAAGAATTGCACTTGCGGCTGACATTGGTGGAACAATTGATCCGCGCCGGCTATTGGCGGAAAAGCGCAGGTGCCGAGAAAAACCGCGAATTGGACGAAGCCTTCGCCCTGCTGAAGGAGCGCAACGCCCCCAGCGATCGCGTCGAATACCTGCGAGCCTTACAGCTATTCGAACAGAAGGATTGGGTTGCCGCGGCCACCGCCCTGGGCGACGTCCGTGAGCGGTTCATTAATGACCCGCAAGTCTCGTTGCCGTTGAACTCCATGTTGGCGATCTGCTACGGGCATCTGGGCAATCGGGACTTGCAGTTGCAGGCTTTGCAGCGCACGAAGGAACTTGCCCCGTTAAACCCTCGGGTCAGATTCCAA
>CALFYU010000619.1 GCA_937952455.1 uncultured Planctomycetaceae bacterium | reverse complement strand
CACTAGAAGTCGGTGGCTTACTAATCGTGTACAGCGGCATTGATTTTCCCTTCGCCAGCGTGGTTGGACAACAGGAATTCAACGCGGATCAATTCACTAGCGTTCGTCGTCGGCGCAGACCCAGCCGTTGAGCGTGGTGTCGTACTCGACCAATTCTTCCGGCTTGAAGTAGATCGGGATTTCCCGCGCGGCCGCGTCGGGGCCGTCGCTGCCGTGGATTAGGTTCATTTGCCGCGACAGGCCGAAATCGCCGCGGATCGTGCCGGGGGCCGATTCCCGTCCGTTGGTCGACCCCATCATGCCCCGCATCACGCCGATGGCCTCGGGGCCTTCCACGACCAGCGCCACGACCGGCCCGGAGGTGATGAATTCCTCCAGCAGCGGATAGAACGGCTTTTCCACGTGCTCCGCATAGTGCTGGGCGGAGAGTTCCTTGGTGACATTGAGCATCTTGAGGCCGACGATTTTCAGCCCCCGTTTTTCGATGCGGGCGAGCAGTTCGCCGCAGAGTCGGCGCTGGACGGCGTCGGGTTTGAACAAAATCAAGCTGCGCTCAGTGGCCATGATCGGCAAAGTCCTTGTCTGTGCAAATTAAGAGTCTTGTGTCCGCTGAAATCGTCCCTTTTCGGCCGTGAGTTTTAGCGAACGGCGGCGGTGTCTTGCAACAGTGAACGGCGAGGAAATGCGAGGCGTCCGCTCAACAAAAAAGGGGCTGCGCGACGTGTGCCGCGCAACCCGCGAAGAAACTCGGTAGAAATTGAATCGCCGATTAGCTCTCTAGGATCTTCTTGGTGTCGTCGGCGACCTTTTTGATGTTTTCCTTCTTGAGCTTGCCTTTGGAAAACGCATGGTTGACCTTAACTTCATTGTCGACCCACATCATGATCGTGACGTCGGCGTCTTTGGAAATGTGATATTCCTCAGGACCGGCGACGTCCTCGATCAATGTCAGCGGAATCTTGACCTTATTCTTTTCCGCCAGCTCTTTGATCTTGGGTTCGATGGTGTCGACGTCATCGCTGAGGAAGACCACGAAGGCTTCCATCTTTTTGTCTTTGTTCTTCTCGACCTGCATGTCGACGTTTTTGATCAACGCGGTCAATTCCGGCGTGATCTCACGAGCGAAGATATTGACCACCGGCTTGCTGCTAAACTTGCAGCGATAGCAGAGCGTTTCCCCTTTTTCCGGCCCCGTGATATCGCGTACGTTAAACGCGGGCGGGAACGCACCGAGTTTCAGACCGGATTCGATTTTGTCGGACTTTTCCGCCGCCGAAACAGCGACGAAACCGGCCAGAACAAGCGCGAGACTCGGGACAACAAACTTGAACATAGTGACTGGGCCTCCTAATTGGGCAATCGGTCGGTGGCCGCTGCCCGCTAAGGAGGGGACACGCGGCCGCTATGGTGGGTTACCAATTTGGGTTGCAACTGATCCCGACGACACGGTGAACGTCAACGATCAGCCGTTCCTCGGAACCGAAGTTACCTAGTTTTCAAGACGATGAAAAGGCAGTTCGACTCCGATCCAGGCCGGATGGACAAGAACGGCAAGTTTTGACGCCGCCTCCCTTCCGGACCTGCATACTCGTTTGAAGCTCAAAAACGGTCTGTGAATTGCATCACAATCACCCCAGGTTTCCCGCTCACTGCCCCCCGAATGTGGCAGAACGAGACCGTGATTGCGGCTTTGGAAGAATGTGAAGTTTTTGCGAAATCAGCACTTATCAATCCCCGCCGCCTGGAGGATTCCCACGCCGGACTGACTACGGTACCATCGACTGGCAGCCATCACCGGGAAAATTCTACCGGAGAGGGCAAAGGGAAACACCGCCGAATGTGAATGGAGAGTCTGAATGAAATCAGTGACGGCGATTGCAGTCGTGTGCATCACCTTAAACGTTGCAACAGACAGTGCTTGGGCCGGGCTGCGGGCCGGGGCGGCGGTTGTGGATGTGACCCCCAAAACGTTTCCCGTTCTGGTCAACGGAGGGATGCTGAGTCGGTCGGCCGATTCAGTCAAAACGCCGGTCAACGCACGGGCAATCGTGTTGGACGACGGCCATGAACGATTGGCCATCGTCGTTGTGGATAGCTGCATGATGCCCCGTCCGCTATTGGATGATGCGAAGGCCCTGGCGGCGCTCCGCACACAGATTCGGGCCGACCGGATGCTGATATCGGCCACGCACACGCACTCCGCCCCCTCGTCACTGGCCTGCCTGGGGACCGATGCCGATCCGGATTACGTCCCTTATCTGCGGGAAAAACTGGCGGAGGCGATTGCGGCGGCGGAAGCGAATCTCGAACCCGCTCGCGTTGGCTGGGCGGTCGGCAACGCGGCGGAATTCACGGCATTGCGGCGGTGGGTGCGCCGCCCGGACCGCATCGACGTCGACCCATTCGGGAATCGAACTGTCCGGGCCAACATGCACGCCGCCAACAATTGGGACGATGTCACGGGGGAGTCAGGCCCGGAGGATCCGGATCTGTCGTTGATCTCGATTCAGTCGCTCGACGGCCGACCGATTGCCGTGCTGGCCAATTTCTCGATGCATTATTTCAGCGACCAGCCGCTGAGCGCGGATTACTTCGGGCTGTTTTGCGAGGGTCTCAAGAGCGAGTTGGCGGCCGACGGGGACGCCGATCATCCACCGTTTGTGGGGATCATGTCGCACGGTTGCAGCGGGGATATCTGGCGGCGGGACTACACGCGGCCGGCTCCTGATCCGGCACCCACGATCGATGACTATGCGGCGGGCCTGGTAAAGATCGCCGTCGCTGCCTACCGGTCGATCGAATATGACGAAGACGCAACATTGGCGATGGCCGAATCACGGCTGAAGCTGAATCACCGCGTCCCCAGCGTTCAGCGAATCGAGTGGGCGCAGCGGGTTGTGGATGCCATGGGGGGCCGCCCACCGAAAACGACGGCTGAGGTCTATGCGCGGGAGCAATTGATCCTGCATGACCGGCAGTCGACCGAGGTGGTTGTGCAAGCTTTGCGGATCGGTGATATGGCCATCGCCACGACGCCAACGGAGACGTATGCGCTCACCGGGTTGAAACTAAAACTGCAAAGCCCGCTCGAAAATACGATGGTGATTGAATTGGCCAACGGCGGGGACGGTTATATTCCGCCGCCGGAACAGCATCGGCTGGGGGGATACAACACCTGGGCGGCGCGGTCGGCGGGTCTGGAAGTTCAAGCCGAGCCGAAAATCGTCGCAGCGGCACTGCAGTTGTTGGAACAGGTGGCCGAACAGTCGCGGCGGGCGTATCAACAAACGCGCGGCGCAACGGTTGAGGCGATTCTGGCGGCGCAACCACTGGCCTATTGGCGGATGGACGAGTTTTCTGCTCCGCACGCGGCCGATGCGACGGGGCAAAACCGCGATGCGGTCTATGAACCGGGGGTCGTGTATTTTCTGGATGGGCCAAAGTCGGATCGATTTTGCCGGAATGGTGAGACGAACCGCGCCGCCCATTTTGCCGGCGGGCGGCTGCGCGCACGGCTGGCGGATCTGGGCGAGCATTATTCGGTGTCGCTGTGGTTCTGGAACGGCATGCCGGACGGTGCCCGGCCCGTGAACGGCTGGATGTTTTCCCGCGGTCCCGATCACGGACTCAGTGCGACCGGCGTGCATCTCGGTCTGGGAGGCAGCGAACATCCTGGAAAGTTAGTTTTCCAACATGGAGATAAACAAGAGACGATCCAAGCCGGATCAACAGCGATAACGCGGTGGACTTGGAACCACGTGGTGCTCGTCCGGGATGGCGACGCGGTGCGGGTTTATTTGAACGGCGATCCGGAACCGGAGATCGTGACCAAATTGCAGCAGCCAGGCCTGCGGAATCCGTCGCCGCAACTGTTTTTCGGCGGACGGAGCGACAACCATTCGAACTGGGAGGGCCGGCTGGACGAGATTGCGGTGTTCGACCGCGCGTTGACGGCTGCGGAAGTCGCGAAGCTCGCGGGCCAATAATATGCAGCGTTCGGCGAATTCTTGGGGGGAGACGAATTGTAAAGCGCTGCGTTGCCGTGTTGGTCGTTGGAATAGTTGGGTGGCACTGGCGGCTCGTCCGCCAGTGGGCACGTAGTATCAACGCCCCCGGGCTTTGAGAAACCAGCCTGACAGGGCACTGGCGGACAAGCCGCCAGTGGTACCCAATGTGGAAACTTGTATAGATAACGGAATCTCGTCCGTGTTCCGTCATATGAACGTAGCGCTGAGGGACAACCAATTCGTCCCCGAAAATTGATCCTGCGACGGATTTACCGCGTTGCGCATCGTGGCGACAATTTTTTACATCGATAGATAATTAGAGCGAGCGCTAATGTCCGAATCCTCCATGATTGTCGTCGACAACGTACGGAAGACTTACCGGGACGGCTTGTTTCGGCGGCAGAACGTGGAGGCGCTCAAAGGGGTTTCGTTTGAGGTCGGCCGGGGTGAGGTCTTTGGGCTGCTGGGCCCCAACGGTGCCGGCAAGACGACGCTGATTAAGATTTTGCTGGGGATCGTCCGCAAGAGCGGTGGGCGGGCGATGCTGTTGGGCAAGCCGGCCGGCGACCGCCGCGGCCGGCGCCTCGTGGGGTACTTACCCGAGGGACACCGCATCCCCCGGCATCTGAACGGGAATACGGCGCTTGAGTATTACGGCAGCCTCAACGGCCTGTCGATGTCCGAGATCAAGACCCGCCGTCCGGAAGCGTTGGAAATAGTCGGTCTCGCCGAGTGGGGCCAGATGTCTGTTAAGAAGTATTCCAAAGGGATGCAGCAGCGGTTGGGACTGGCGCAAGCGATGCTGCACAATCCCGATTTGCTGATTCTGGACGAACCGACCGACGGCGTCGACCCGGTGGGTCGGGCGGAGATGCGTGAGATTCTCAGCCGGTTGAAAGGGGAAGGCAAGTCGATATTCCTCAACAGCCATATGCTCCAGGAAGTCGAATTGGTCTGCGACCGCGTCGCCATTTTGCACAAAGGCCGGCTGCGGCACGTGGGGGGCGTCGAAGAGATCACCGCTCTGTCCGGAACCGAGACGGTGTTTTTGTTGGAAGCGGAAGAAGACGCCATTCGCAAAGCGGTTGACGAATCGTCCATCATCAGTTGGGCGCCGGCCGGCGAGAAGCGTTTCAACGCCGGACTGCGGCTGAGTGACCAACAAGACGTCGACCGCGCTGTCGATCGGTTTCGGCAGGCGGGGGTCAGTATTTGCCGGATGACGCCACGGCGATTAACGCTGGAAGAGGCCTTCTTAAAGCTGATTCAGGCGCAGGCCGGCGACGAGGCCACCCGCGAAACGCCCACGGAAATCACCAGTTTTGGTAGCGCATCATGAGAGCTTATCTCGCCGTCATCAAGGACTCGTTTCGCGAAGCGTTCGCCTCCCGCGTGCTGTGGATCCTGTTGGTGTTGATCACGCTGCTGTTGGCATTGCTGGCACCGCTGGGGGTCAAGGACGAGGCTGCGGCGCACTTGCACCGGAGTGACCTGAAATCGGTCGGCGCGTTCCCGGGTAAATTGGTCGAGCAGGTGAAATCGTCGAAGCCGACGCCCGGACAGCACATTTGGGAGTTACTTCCCGATGACCTGCGGGAACGACTCACGGCACTGAACAAGAAGGACGAGCCGCGGGAGTCTCGCCGCGTTTTGCGGCCGCTGGTGGACGCATTGAATGAGTTGCTCGAGCGTCAGGACTTCTACGACAAGGCGGCGTGGAGCCGCTATCCGCTGGGCAAGGAGGGCCAGCAGCTTTGGGAGCGGGGGCTGGACAATCTGTCGGACAGCGAGTTGCGGCGATTTAATCGTCTTGCATTGGACGCGGCGTTCCCTGATGACATCAGTGCCGTGCCGCAGATGGCAACGCACGTGGTCTATTTCACCTGGGAAGTCGGTGACGCCGTGCCGCTGGATCAAGAACAACTCGACAAAATCGTGAAACAAGTGTTGGCGACCGTCATGTCGTTGCTCGTGGGCGCAATCGGTGTGTTCGTAGCGATTTTGGTGACCGCCTCGATCATTCCCCATATGTTTGAGCCGGGAGCCATTGATCTGTTGCTCAGCCGGCCGCTGTCGCGGTCGTTGTTGTTTTTGTCCAAGTTCGTCGGCGGCTGCACGTTCATATTATTGAACTCGGCCTATCTGATCGTCGGACTGTGGGTTTACGTGGGACTTCGCTTCGGCATTTGGAGCAACAAGTTATTGTTGTGCATTCCGGTCTTCTTGTTCCTGTTTGCAATCTATTATTCGGTCTCGGCCCTGGCGGGGGTCGTCTGGAAGAACGCCGTTGTGTCGGTGGTGATCACGATTTTGTTTTGGGCCGCATGTTTTACGGTGGGGGCGTCGAAAGAGGTTGTGGAAACTTTCCTTCTCAACCCGCAGCGGTTCGCGGTCGTCGTCCCGGCGGGCGAGTCGTTACTGGCGGCTAACAAATCGGGCGATACCTTTCAGTGGCAGCCTGAAACGCATACCTGGCGGCCGGTTTTTCGATCATCCACGGCCGATGCCGCGCCCTTTGGGCTGGTGTATCCCATGATCGGTCCGGTTTACGATTCGCGGGGAGATCAATTGGTGGCGATTGCCTCGACGTCGCCGACGATGCCCGCCTATGCGGGTGCGGGAAAACTGGCCATCGGCAAACGCAGCGAGGACTGGCAGCGGATTTCCAGCGTCTCGACCCCGGCTGGGACGCACGCGTTGTTCGTAGACGATGACGGACAGATCCTGATCGCCGGCACGGCGGGGCTGTTTCGGTTCGAAGGGGATCCTACGGTGGCACACGTGCCGGTGGAGGTGTTCGGCGTTGATATCGCTCCGCAAACCAAAGCGGGAAAATTTGTCAATGTCGGTCCCGAAGATGGCAACGCCTGGCTGCCGCCGTTCGCTGCCGACCGCAATCCTGAGAACGGCGACGTGGCCATCTTTTCACGCGGGGAGTTGACGATTCTTAAGCCCGTCGAGGACGGAAAATTTATAGTCGCCGCGAAGACCGACCTCGAAACCAAACAGCCGGCCCTGGTCGGCTATTCCGGCAAGACGGTCGTGGTGGCCCTCGGGGACGGCAAGGTGCAAGTGCTGGATGCGGACACGCTCAAACCTACTGCGACGTTTGAACCGTTCGGCGACGACAAACCGCATCAAGTCGCCGCCGCCAGCAATGGACGGTGGTTTGCCGTCGAGTTTCACAACAATAAGCTGTGGCTATACGATGCGAACACCGGTGCCCCGCTCAAGGCCGACATCGCCGGTCAGGGGAATATCTCGGCCGTTGCGTTCACGGCTGATAGCAAGCTGCTGGTCGCTGACCGCTATCCGCGGGTGATGGAATATGACCTCGAAAGCGACACGGTCGAACGGCGGTATGAAACCAAGAGCGACTTTTGGGAACTCGGCTATCGGTTCTTTCTCAAACCGGTCTACACGATCTTTCCCAAACCGGGCGAATTGGACAACATGGTCGCTTACCTGCTGACCGATGAAGAGACCTCGCAGGTCGGGGTGGAGAACGGACCTGAGAATCTCCAAGCGGAACGCATCCAATTGAATATCTGGCAGCCGGTCTGGAGCAACCTGGTGTTTTTGGCGGTCATTTTGGGACTGACTTGTCTGTACATCGAACGCAAGGATTTTTAGCGCCCGCGATTTGTCGCGGAAAAACGCGGACGGCGAATTGAGATTCCTCGAGTTTCCGTCTACAACTGAGGCTGGTTCCCACGCCAACCGCATTCCTGTTTCCCGCCCAAGACAACGACCCTCGCCCTACCCAAGGAACTTCTCGATGACGCGTTTGCGAATCTTCACCGGCATGACCTTCCTGATTTTCGCGGGGACTTTATTGCCGGCCGGCGATCGCTCGCCGCAATGGCGGGGCACGGACGGACAGGGGCATGCCGATGCCGTCAATGTGCCGGTCACTTGGGGAGAGGATGAGCATATTGCGTGGAAGGCGAAGATTCCCGGGCAAGGCTGGTCGTCGCCGGTGGTGGAAGACGGCCGGGTCTGGGTGACGACCGCCATCGACAAACTCGCACCCCCCGACGTCGCCGAACAGCGGCGCAAAACCAGCACCAACTCGCAGCCCTTGCGGGTTTCGGAATCGGTGAGCCTGCGGGCGGTCGGGCTGGATCTGGAGACGGGGGAGATCGTTCGGGACGTCGAAGTGCTCTCCCAGCGCGATCCGCAGATGATCCATATCGACAATACGTACGCCACTCCCACCCCGGTCATCGAAGAGGGCCGCCTGTATTGCCACTACGGCCCCTGCGGCATCGCCTGCCTGGACGTCAACACGGGCGAGGTCCTGTGGAAGAATCAGAAACTGGTCGTCAAACATGAGAACGGGCCGGGAAGCTCGCCGATCCTATGTAACAACCTGCTGATCATCCATTGCGATGGCATCGACCAGCAATACATCATCGCCCTGGATAAACAGACGGGCAACCAAGTCTGGAAGACGTCCCGCACGGGCAAACTGAATCCCAATCCGCAATTGCGCAAGTCGTATGCCACCTCCTTGGTCGTCGATCTCAACGGCGGGCC
This sequence comes from uncultured Planctomycetaceae bacterium, assembly GCA_937952455.1. Classification (GTDB taxonomy): domain Bacteria; phylum Planctomycetota; class Planctomycetia; order Planctomycetales; family Planctomycetaceae; genus Symmachiella. Next base: position 711 of record CALFYU010000619.1, on the reverse strand, counting down.
GCAGGTCATTTCACCGGCAGCGGACTGGATCTACGGGTATGATCCGGAAACGGGCCGCGAATTGTGGAAATTGAATTACGGCACGTTGGGATTTTCCAATGCGGCACGGCCGGTGGCGGGCCACGGATTGATTTTTACCTGCACCGGGTACATGAAGTCTCAAATGCTGGCGGTCAAAGTGGACGACCAAAATGGACGCGCCAAACCGAGTATCATCTGGCGTCATAAGGACCAGGTTCCCAACGTCTCTTCCCCGCTGTTAATCGGCGACGAGCTTTATTTCGCCTCGGACAACGGCATCGCTTCGTGCGTCGATGCGGCGACCGGCGAGACGCACTGGAAGGAGCGAATCGGCAAACGGTTCTGGGCCGCGCCGCTTTATGCCGACGGCAAGATTTACTTTTTCGACCGCAACGGCACGACGACGGTGATTGAACCGGGCAAGACCTATAAGGAACTGTCGGTCAACGAACTGGAGGGAACGCTGCTCTCGACAGCGGCGGCAGTTGACGGGGCATTGATCTTGCGCACGGACCAGGGGTTGTACTGCATTCGCTGACCGCCAGCGGAGCAGAATCGGCAAATTCGCCGTTTGCCGGGCAAACTTAGTGGTTGACTCGCGCGAAAATGCCGACGATAATTGAACTTGTGCCCGGGACAAAGTTGTATGCCGGGCATCGAAAAACCCGACCCGGGGGCGATCGGTTTCGA
>CALFYU010000618.1 GCA_937952455.1 uncultured Planctomycetaceae bacterium | reverse complement strand
CGCGAAGGAGGCGGTCGCGAACGAGATGGGGGTGGTGATCAAGGTCCCGGCGGGAAACCGCGCGGAACAGAAACGGCGAGCGCCTCCGCCGCAGGCGGACAGATCGCCGAGTTCTTTAAGCGACTCGACAAAAACGGCGACGGCGCAATTACCAAGGAAGAGGTCGCCGGCGGACCGATGGAAGCGGGATTTGCCCAAAGTGATTCCAACGGCGACGGAAAGATCGACCAAATCGAGTTCCAGGCGGCCGCCGCAGCCTTCGCCAAGCAACAGGGTGGCGCAGGTGGTGGTGGCAGTCAATGAATATCGTCGCGGAACTGATCAAGCTAGAAAAGCACTATGATCTCGGCGCCGTCCTAGTAAAAGCGCAGCGGGGAGTTAAGACGCAGTTCGCGGAAGGGGATTTTATTGCCATCATGGGCGCTTCGGGCAGCGGCAAGAGCACGATGCTCAATCTGCTGGGGGGCTTGGATCGCCCAACGCTCGGTAAATATTACCTCGGCGGCGAAGACGTCTCGCAACTGGATGATGACGAACTCTCCCGCATCCGCAACGAGCGGATCGGTTTCATCTTTCAATCGTACAATTTGATCCCGCAATACACGGTCTTGGAAAACATCGAGGTCCCGCTGCATTACCGGCCGGGATATCCGGCAATTTCCGCTGCGGATCGAAAGCGTAGCGAAGAATTGGCCTCGCGGGTCGGTTTGGCGGATCGGCTCGATCACCGGCCGACGCAGCTCTCCGGCGGGCAGCAGCAGCGGGTGGCCATCGCCCGGGCGCTGGTGAACGATCCTGATATCATTCTCGCCGACGAACCGACCGGGAATCTGGATTCCACCACAGAAGAAGAAATCATGCGGCTGTTGCATGAGCTTAACCGCGAAGGACGCACGATCATCATGGTCACGCACGAGCCGGCCGTCGCCCTGCAGGCGCGGCGGCGGATTATCATGAAAGACGGCGTTATCGAACGCGAAGAGTTCGGCCAACAGATCCCGGATGAAGTCGCCGCCGGCGCGGCAACGACGTTTTAATTTAGCCACTGATGAAACACGGATTTTTCAGGGATAAATTCACAATCCCGAACCGACGGCTTGCCGTCGTGCACGGCCAGGCTTGTCGATTCATTTGTTCCAATGATATCCGACGCAAAAGTGTCGGCCGGAACGTTTACTACCAGTTTCCCATCGTGATTCCATGTTGCGCCTTCTGCGTACGATTCAACTCGGTCTGAAGAACCTGCTGCTGCATAAGCTGCGGTCGCTGCTGACGATGTTGGGGATCGTGTTCGGTGTGTTCTCCGTGATCGCCATGTTGGCCATCGGGGAGGGGGCCAGCCGCCAGGCGCAACAACAAGTGCTCGAACTGGGCGCGACGAACATTATCGTCATCAGCCAAAAGCCGGCCGAAGGGAGCGGCAACGGTACCAACTCGGAGGTCCTGCAATACGGGATTCTCCGCGACGATTTTCGCCGCATCCGGCAGACCGTGAATACCATCATCGACGCCACGCCGATTCGCGAGTTCAGTCAGCCCGCGCGGTATTTGCACCGCAATATGGACGTCCGCTTGGTCGGCTGCACGTCGAATTATTTCGATGTCAATCATCTCAATATGCAAACCGGGCGGTTTATTTCCGAGCGCGACCAGGAGGACACCGCCAACGTCTGCGTCATCGGGCACGAAGTCGCCGAGACGTTATTCCCCGGTGAAGAACCCCGCGGAAAAGCGATCCGCATCGGGGATGTCTTCTACTCCATCGTGGGCATCACGGCGCACCGCACTGCGTCGGCCGCTATCGGCGGCAGCCTGTCGGGACAAGACTACGACAAAGACGTCTACATTCCGTTGGAAACACTGCGAGCCCGCCTGGGGGATGAAATCATGATCATCTCCTCTGGAAGCCGCAGCAGTGAAAAGGTCGAACTCAGCCAGATCACGTTTCGCGTCGCCGACGCTAAGGACGTGGTCCCCACCGCCAACGTCATTCGCGAAACGCTCTCCCGGTACCATGCCGACAAGAACGACGTCGACCTGATCGTGCCGCTGGAGTTGCTCAAGCAGGCGGAGCAGTTGAAATGGATTTTTAACGTCGTCTTGGGGGCGATCGCGCTCATCAGTTTGATCGTGGGGGGCATCGGCATCATGAACATCATGCTCGCCACCGTAACCGAACGGACTCGCGAAATCGGCATCCGCCGTGCCCTGGGTGCCAAGCGGGGGGACATCACCGAGCAATTCCTCACCGAAACCAGCGTGCTGGCCGGCAGCGGCGGGTTGATGGGCGTCGCCTTGGGTTTAATGACCCCGCTGGCCTTTTCCCTGATCCGCTGGTTCGCCAAACAGGCCATTTTGGACCCCTCGCAACAGTCTGCCTCCAAGATGGTGCAGATGTTTGACGGGCTGGAGCCGGTCGTCTCCTGGTGGAGTCTGGCTGTCGCATTCGGGATTTCGGTCTCCATCGGAATTCTTTTCGGAATCTACCCGGCCCGCGCAGCCGCAAAACTGGATCCGATCGAAGCCCTACGACACGAATAACCCACCACCGCTGCGGTGGGTTTCTCGGTGCCGCGCCGATGGCTCTCAAGTTGGTTTCGCAAAGCCTCGATGAGGGATAAAGTACCGCTGCGCGCAGGATAGGTCGTGCCATCGGCGGGGCGGGCCCCCGTTAATAGACGGGTCTAAATCCCCCGGCTGTCTCAAACCTCTATTGATTCACACCATGCGGATACTTTTGTCCCCTTTTGCCCGCCGCGTCATCGCCGCATGCCTGCTGCTATGGGCGATGTTCGCAGGGACGCCCCCCGCTGATGCACAGACGCTGCACGCGCCGCAGTCGGCAGTCACCACTCCCGGCCAATGCTGTCCCGCGGAGGCGTATTGGATCGTCAGCCTTCGCTGTTGTCCGCAGAAGGCGCACAGCCCCATCTGCCCCTGTTGTTTGGACTACGTGCGCCGCACGCCCGATGGCTGCTTGACGCGGGCCAGCGGGGGCGAGTTTTTGGCGTCGCTGCTCCCCGGTGTGCCGGTCTGTCTGATGATCCACGGCAGCTATGTCAACTGGGCGGACGCGCAGCAGGACGCGCAGCGCACGTTCTGTTGGTTGCGCGGTGCGGCGCCGCATTTGCCGCTGAATTACGTCTACATTACCTGGCCCAGCGATCCCAAACTTCCCCCGTTCGACCTCCCCGGATTGGGGCGGCAAAGCGCGCGGAATGGCTTCCATCTTGCGCAACTGATTCAAACAATTCCCTGCCATCATCCCGTGGGGATCATCGGGCACAGCCACGGCGCCCGGATGACGCTCGCCACCATGCATCTACTGGGGGGCGGAGTCGTGCAGGGCTATTCGCTGGCCTGTCCCCCTGGCGCTTCGCATCGGTTCCGTGTCGTATTGGGTGCGGCGGCCGTTGATCACAATTGGCTCAATCCGGGAGAGCGCTACGGCTGCGCGATGCCGATTACCGAATGCCTGCTGAATCTCCGCTCGCGACACGACGGGGCTTTGTCCGCCTATCCACTCAGTCGGCCCTTTTTTAAAGCGGCTTTGGGAAAAAAGGGGTTTACGAATCGCGACCTACGGCATTTAGGTCCGCTCGCCTGCCGTATTCGGGAGTGCGACGTGACGCCCTATCTGCAGCAGCACCACTTCTGGCAATACTACAACCGCCACCCGGCACTGGCGTCGTGGACGGTGCCATATGTCTACTTTCCCGACGTGCAGGCCAGCCGCGGCGTCATGACGCCCGCGCCGGTTGATGTACCTCCCGGCGAAGCCGGGGGGTGACGATGGACGTTCATTCGTCAACCGCTTTCCCCGCGCGTGACCGTTTGAGGGAAAGCACCTTGAGAGAATGCGAGATGCTTGATCCCAACCGGACAATCTTTGCACTTTCGACTTCTCGCATTTTTTCATCAATCACAATCGTTGCTTTGGCATACCAACCATTTGGATTCGGGGTCAGTTCCCATTTCAGGCGATCTCCAGGAAGTGCGACGACGCGACTGCGAAAAAATTTCAATGCTTCATCATACGACGCCGCCAGACCGACAAATCTAAAAACGATCGGTTCTTCATCCGGAAACGTGGGTATCGAATTTAGAGCGTCGAGGAGAGAGGACAACGTGTCATCTGAAGGCAATGACTGAGCGTTCAATTCATTTCCATCGGAGTCGATCAGCGAACCCCATTCACCCTCTTTATGAGCGGCCAATTCGATCGGCTCGATCTCCTCGTCGCCTTCGAACCAGCTTCCGCCAAAAACCATTTCCTCGGAGTGAAGGATTTTCCAGCCATCCGGTAATCGTCGGGTTTTGAGGTAGGCCAAACAGTCAGCCGAGGTTGGGGGACAAACGCGACGCGTGTCAGCCGACTTTCCGTTGAATTGTATTGTTTTTTCCGAGCGTTTTTCTGTCTTCTTGATCCCATCCGATTCGACCACGCAAAACCTACCCTCAAAAATGGGCGTTTGCAGTTTTTCTTCGAGGATAATCTTCAATCGCTCTTCGGGTGATTTTGATGTTTGCGAATGGTTGGAATGCGGAGTATCAGTTCGAATGAATCGCCAAACTCCGACACATGCGGTGCAGACAATGAGCAGTCCGGCCAAACGAATCAAATGTCTTGGATTCATCTGAGATATTCTCCCAGTGTTTCAAGGGACCGCCAATTGGGGCACAAGGCCTCAACAACGCCGGGGAGAATATCAATGGATGCGCGTTGCGGAAAGGCCACTTAGGCCTCAATGGCTTCGCATCACGTGGCTCCCGCCGCCCAGCGACAGGCATTTTGCCAGAACGCCGCATACCCGTCCCAGTAGACAAAATTGCACGCCCAGTGCGGCGCGGGATCGGAGGTATAGCAAAACACGCGGCCGCTCCCGAATTCGCCGATTGCGATCGCCGGGTCGCCGGTTTCTGAAAACCGGGCGACGACCTCGCAGCCTGAGCGAGGACGCGTGATGTTATAGCCCAATATCGGCGGCGCGGAATCGACTTCCAGGCCGCCCAATACCGGATGGTCTGGCCGGTCGGCGACGATGCCGAATCCCTCGCTGCTTTCGGCCAGGTCTTCGATGTCCAGGAAGGTCACCGGTAAGATCTCGGCCAGTCTCGTTGCGACCCAGCCCGCGCGGGCGAGCGCCCCGGTGGAGCTCAACCAAACGCCGTGACACATCCCGCCGCGTCAGCGCTCAGGCCCGT
>CALFYU010000617.1 GCA_937952455.1 uncultured Planctomycetaceae bacterium | reverse complement strand
GCACCACGAATCGCGGGCCGCGGGAATCGAGTACCCGGAGGTGGACATCGTCGAGGTCTGGCGGACTGTGCTGCGGGGGGTAATCAGTGACGGCGCCTGGTCGTGTCCGCCGCTGACCGACACGTTGCTAAGCCGTTTGGCCGTCGAGTACGAAGTCCGCACAAATCCCGTCTGGCCGATGCCGGCGGCCAACGCGTGCCTCACGGAACTTCGCGCGGCAGGCCTGATCCTGGGCGTGGTGAGTAACGCGCAGTTCTATACGCCGGAGCTATTTCCCGCGCTGCTCAAGCGGGATCTTGGAGATTACGGAATCGGAGCGGACCGGCAATGGTTTTCGTACCGGCACGGCCGAGCCAAACCGGGGACAGAATTATATCTGTCGGCCCGCGAGCATTTGGCAAGCCGCGACATCGCCGCGGAGGAGGTCCTGTTTGTGGGCAACGACATGCTCAACGATATCGCCGCGGCGCACGACGTGGCATTTCGCACGGCGCTATTCGCGGGCGACCAACGCAGCCTGCGGCTGCGCGAGGGGGAAGCGCGCGTGAACGACATTGTGCCCGATTTGGTAATCGATCAATTGGATCAGTTGCCGAGCTGCGTTCTCGACAGTGATCGCTAAAAGTTATACTGCGGGTTGCGATGGTCGAAGTCGGCGTCCCGAAGACCGACGTTGGTCTTCAGATTGCTGTAGGTGTACTCCTCGACGATCGGCGGCTGTTGGCCCTGACGGGAGGGGAAGCCGTATTGCTCGACGCGGACTAGCAATTTTGAATCCTTGTCGATGTACACGCGGGTCATGTGATAGGGGAACTGCCGCCGCGGCTGCGGGTGGCTGCTTTCAATCGCCATGCACTCGACGTCACCCAATTTGGCGCTGTTGTAGTATTTGACGGTCGTTTCGCCATATTTGGATTCGGTTTCCCATTGCGAAATCACCTTATCGACCATGTTGCGTAGGCCGACCTTTGTGATCGGATAGCGGTTCTCCTTCATCACGTCGCTGGCGTTGGGTGCAAAGGACATCGTGCCGACCAGTGAAGCGATTCCGCCCCCTTCGTGCACCAGCAGTTGGTTGCGGTTCCGCCCGTCGACATAGATCACTTCACGGCCGGCGGCATCCTTATTCTGGAAGTAGAAATAGACGCTGAAAGGCTCCTCGCGGAACTTCATCCGCATGGTCTGTGCCAACAGCTGCCGCCCGCCGCGCCCGAGCCGTTCTCTTTTTGAAAACGTTGCGGTGTAATCCTTGACGTCCTCGAGCGCCTCCCGGCTTTGTTTGATGATCTGCAGCGGCTTGGTGAGCGGATGCTCCTGGGCGCCGTTGTCCTCCCCCGTCGTTTCGTTGGCGGAGCGTTTGGCAACCCGTTTACTAGGCGAATCTTCGCCCAGAACATCGTCCACGGCGATTCCCAGTGCCGCAGTGGCCACCACGAACGCCATGGCTGCCCGTACCGAGATGCGTTGTCCGATGACACCAATTTTCTCCATCCGCCGAAACAGTCCCATTGAACACACCTCGATCCAAATGATCTCTTTAAGTCGATTAAGTGGCGCTGGCACTAGGAAAACCCGATTTCCCGACCGCCGTCCACAAAAGATTTGTCGTTGCCCCGATCTCAATTCTTCCCAGACGCGCCCGGGCGGAGCGCAATCTCAAAACACGAACCGACGCACCAACCGTCAAAATCGGAAAACGTCCAGCCTACCCTATCCGGCCGGCGCCACAAAGACACACGGAACAGGAATCAGGCGATGCTTCGTATGTCGGCAATTTGCGGGCCGCCGTTCACATCGATGGGGACGGACCGGTAAACTGTCCCCAATCTTAGTCGTTGGCAAAAGGCTTGCCAATCGCCAGGGCGGTGACTCTCTGCGGAGGGGCAATCTCAGAAGCGGCGGCGGAAGATAGTCGAAGACCGCCAGTCGACGCCAGCCCAATTCCGCGAAAGCTCATGCGGGGGGATATTTTTGGCCGAGACCTGAGGCTGTCGGACTATTCCGTTTCGGCGTTCCGCGCACTGGATGTGGAGACTTTGACCGGTTCGCCGGATTCGTCGTTGTCCGTTTGCCCGTCGCCGCTGATGATCTCCTTAAAGGAGTCGTGCACTTTGCGGCTTTGCGGCGCGTTGGCCTGCAGCCACTGCTGGATGTTGTTGAGGTGCTGTTCCTCGATTGGTTTTTCTTTCAGGATCGCCGCAACCAAGGGGAGCACCTGGTTGTAGGCGCCGTTGATTGACCGTTTGATGGCCGCGTTCAGGTCCTTGCGATTCAGCCCGTGCCCCCGCAGGACGTTTTCGTGCGTATCCCCTTCGAAAGCGAAATACAGGTTCATGAAGTTTCGCTTCCACGCGGCGTAATTGGGGGCCACATTGTTCATCTTCGCTTCGGCCGCATCTTCCTGGAAGGCTTGGGACATTTCTTGTGCCAGGGCCGCGATTTCATAGGCGATCAGCGACACGTTGATGCTGTTATCCAACGGGAGACGCCCCAAGGCGGCGGCCGCTTCGCTACGGGTGCGAAATCCGCGGCGCTTGTCGGCCAAGGCGTGCGTGAGGGCATGCACGACGACCGGGGTCCGGTCACTGCCGTTGACAATTCCCAACTTGCCCAATTCCTCGGCGATGACGGCGGGCAATACGTCATGCTGGGGATCGCCGTTTTGCAGTTCGTTGACAAATGCGGCAATGATGTCGTTGCGCATTTGCTCAGTCGGCTGGCCGTCGCGAATCACCCGCGCCAGGCCACGCACCGCAGGAACGCGGACTCCTTCGAGTTGTTGGTCTTGTTTGAGCAAGTCCAACAATGGTTGTGCGGCGGGCAAATAGGGAACCGCAGGATTGCCATTGTTCGCCTCGGTCTCGTTCAACTCGGCCAGAATCCAGGCCCCGTTGAGCCGCGAGACGAAGTGGTATTTGAATAGATTCGGCGTTTCCTTGACGAGCGTGTCCAGGTACGCCTTAAAGACGGTTTCGCCAGCATCGCGGGCCCGCGCGACGTCGCCGACCAGTTTTTTCCGTTCGTTTCCGATCTCCTGTTGTTTGTCGTTGACGGTCAAGTATTCGCGCAACGTCAATTGGGCCAACCGCCACTGGATGTACTTCTCGAAGTTGGCACGGTCTTCAGGCGATTCAAAGTTGCCTCGTGTGATCACGCGGAAGAAGTCTCGGCGAGCCTGATCCATGGCGCGCTTGTCGCCGTCGCCGAATGTCACAATCCATTCTTCATCGCTGGACGCTCCCGGCGGAATTTCAGCCGGCGGCTTATAGCCGTACGGTAACGTCGGGGCGGCCTCATCCGACGGTTCGGCCCGAGCCGGCTTGGCAGGCACCGCTTCCGACGGTGCCCCGTCCTCGGCAAAAACCGCCCCGGCCAGCGTCATCACGGTCGCGGCAAATAGCGCCGTTCCGGCCGAACGTAGACAATAAAAGACGCGGCAGCCGCCGCGGCTCTCTGGCAACCGGTGATGATTCCCTGGGGACCAGCCTTCCGTGGCGGCAAGCGGTTGGCGAATTGCGGTCTCTTCGTTGAGTACTCGATTCATGTGTCGATCTGGTCGGGGCACGGTTGGAGAACCTAAGTGATGGGGGGCGTCCGCTTCATCGTCAACCACCAATTCCGACAACAAAGCAGCCGGTTGCCCGATGAATTCCGGTGGAGGAATGGACACTCCCAGAAATGCACAGGACGCCGCCGGGGGCTCAATAGCCGGTCAACAAATCACGTAATGATATTATGCCGGAGATCAGCGGCCAAGAGAAGCAAATTCGCAGTCTCAGCGG
>CALFYU010000616.1 GCA_937952455.1 uncultured Planctomycetaceae bacterium | reverse complement strand
GGAATGAGCAAGCATTTTTCGTGATAGAACCTGAGCGTTTTGACGGTCAGGCCGGTGATCTTCGAGAACTCGCCGATGGAGAACATGTCGCGGACCTTGGATCGGGAACGAATCGCGTTGGGTCCAGATTACGGCCTCCAGTAACGGGAGGGTCAAGCGGGAAATGGAGAATTTTCCGTAAACGGCTGTTGCCCGTAGGCGGCTGTTGCCGCCAATTCGCTCTCGAAAAGAGATTAGCCACAGAGATCGCCGATGACACGGAGACATCGTGTCTGGTTGTTCACGACATTCTAAACCGATCGTCTGTGGTCGCGCGCGGCGTCGATGTTCCGGAATATTTTGGATGGCGGAGACCGGCGGGCTGACAGCGCCACTGATCCGCACAATCAACCCGACACCTTCAAAAACAAGCTGGTCAGGTGAGTTCTCGCGGGGAATTTCATTCCGATGGGCGAATCCAGTCCATTGTCTTCATTCCGGACTCAGCCATCTTCTTGACTTTCAGACCTTCGTACGTGCGACGGAGTAGATCGTTTCCGAAGTCGCCCGGGGGAGCGACCGTCACCTGGTCGAGAAATTTTACTAGTTCTTCGGCATACGGCTTCATGTCATCGGTCGATTGGATCGAATTCTGTATTTTGGGTACGAAGTCATTTTTTGTCCAAACCGCGGACACGAAATCGGCCGACGTGGCAAGCTTGTCCGCTTCGGACGCGGTTTGCCACTCGAGAGCCGTTTTGTCATGCAGCGTTCCGCCATCATACCATGCGACGCCGCGTTGCGGTTCACCTGGAACTTGATCTTGCTCCGCATGGTTTCTCGCGTTTGGCTTTGCATCGTCAGCGGGAGAGTGACCGCGCTCGACGATCGCATAACAGATAAAGGCGACGAATATTACCCCCATGACCACCATAGCAAGAACGTGCAGCAGCGCTTTGCGCAAAGCGGTTCTAACGATATCGGACATAGCGGCGCTTCCTGTCAGCTTCTTCGGTCAGGCAGGAGACGGGGGGGGGACGATCCTCGAAAACACTGTCAACTACAGTGTAATCGAGACAGGCCGGTCATGAGAATTGCCTCGGTGCGATTTCAAAACTCATCCGCTAGAATGACGGAGCGTCCGACATTTCTTAGCCATGGATGTCATCGCAAGTCAGCGGCAATGTGCGGGCCAGAATGAGTAGGTCATGCTGTGCATGACGAATCGCGGTGCGTGCAATCCGCCCGAACGTTAGAGAACCAACTAAATGCGTCGCCCGTTCCGAATCATGGCTCGCTGTCTCGGCGGGTTTTTCATGCTTCTTGCCTGCGGCGAGATACTGATGCTCGTGCCGCGTTCTTGGATGAACAGCAAGATGCGGAGTTCTTCGAGTGGGGAAATCTTGTCACCGTAGCTGCAAAGATCGTACAATTCACTTATGAGCACAACGGTCAACTACCTGAATCGCTTTCTGGAGCCAATGGCTGCGGCGTTTACGCCTCAGATGGCGCGCACCATTGTCGAGTTGCGCGCGGATGCCGAATTGGAGGAGCGGATTTCTCTTTTGCGCGACAAGGCGAACCGTGGCGAACTGTCCCCGGCGGAGCAAGCGGAGTATGAAGATTTCGTCGACGCCGTTGACGTGATCTCGATCATCCAGGCCAATGCGCGCCGCTTCCTCGCCCAGCACCATGACTCGACATGAATGCAAAACTTCGCGAGACGATTCGCCGCCGGCCTCAGACATCGCTTCCTAACAAATACGTAGAGCACCAATAAAATGCGTCGCCCTTTTCGAATCATGGCTCGCTGCATGGGTTGGTTTTTCGTGTTGCTTGCTAGCGGCAGCATTGTCCTTTTCGTCGCCAAGAGCCAATGGTGGAATCGTATTTTTCTTTTCGCAATCGACCTTTGGCTAGCGAGAGTTGCGTTCCACATGAGTAAGACTCCGGATCCTGCAATACCTGCAACGTCGAACGTCGATCTGTCGGAGGCGACATAATCTAAGGACGTCAACTCCGTGCCCTCAGTGGCTCCGCGGTGAATTCATTCATCCACATGAGCGCTATGACGTCCAACGTGCGGCTCGGCGGAGCCTCGCCCTCCCTTTTTGCGTCGCATGCTTTACGCCCGCACCTTCGCCCCTTGTTTATCCAATCGCTGCGGTGAGATACTGATGCTCGTGCCGAGTTCTTGGACGAACAGGGAAATGCGGAGTTCTTCGAGCATCCAGCGGTATTGGATGATCTCCGGGTCGTAGACGCCGCGGCTGCGGTGTTCGGCGGCGCGGGTGTGGTAGGCCTTCCAGCGGGGGCGGATGACGGACTGGTGCTGTTTGTCGCGGGGCAGCCCGCCGGCGGACAGTTTCTGCAGGCGGCGGCGGATGCCGTCGAGGTACCGCGGGTATTGTTGCAGCCAGTTCCACGGGGTGCGGGTTAAGAAGCCAGGCTCAGTCAATTCCTGTAATTGCTGGCGCATGTCGGCGACGGCGTCGTCCCAGCCCTTGCCGCCTGCCGATTCGACGGCGACGAGTGCTTTTTGATAGTTGGCTAGCATGGGTTCCAACAGCGCGGCGACTTCCTGGACGGCACGGCCCATCCGCTGGTTGCCGGTGCGGCGCTGCTGGTCGAATTCCTCTGCCGAACGGGGGATATTGCCGGTCGACAGAAAGGCACGGTCGGCGATCAGTTCGGCGATCTGCTGACGGAAGTTAGCCGCATCGGGCAGCGTGGCAGCGTTCAGCAGGATGCGATCAATGTTGGGGAGCCAATCGGCTTGTGCTTTCAGTTCGCGGCGTTCGGCCAGAGAGAACAGCCGCCGCAATCCGCTGCGGGTTTCAAATGTCGCTTTGAGTGGGCAGTCCAGTAGTCTCAGGCTGGCCGCTTCGCCGGTATCGATCAGCGCGGGATAGCCTTTCAGCGCCACGCCGCCGCGCTGGATGTCGATCCGTTTGGGGAGTTCGCCGAAGTCCCACTGCACGATCCCGTCACGGTTCCAGCGGGGGTCGTCGACGGCGGAGAATGTGGCGGCGGCGGCAGCGCCCAATGTTTTGCGAATCTGCGTCAGGTCGCGTCCCTCGCCCAGTGTTTCGCCGTCGGCATCGACGACGCGGACGTTCATCCGCAAGTGATTGGGCAGTTCGACGTGCCGGAATTCCGCCGGATCGAAACGCGTGCCGGTGATTTGTGCCAATGGCTCGGCAACCGCTGCGGAGAACGGGCCGTTGGCGAAGGGAAGTGCGGCCGCCACGTTTTGCGCGGTTTCGGCAAGGGGATTCAGGCTCCGCCGCGTCGACTTGGGGAGCGATTTGAGGAGGGCAAGTACCTTTTCCTCGACCAAGCCCGGCACGAGCCACTCCAACCGGTGCGGATCGAGTTGATTGAGCGCCGCCTGGGGAACGGTGAGCGTGACGCCGTCTTCCGCGCTGCCCGGTTCGAGGTGGTATTCCAGCGGCAACCGCATCTCGGCGACGGTGATCGCGTCGGGAAAATCGGCGGCGGCGATCGTGTCGGATTGATCGGCCACCAGGTCCGCTTCAGCCATGTGCAGTATGCGCGGATCAGTTTGTTCCGCCTTGCGAAGCCATTTCCGCAACCGCGCCCCGTCGTAGACATCCGCCGGGATTCGCCGGTCGTAGAATTCGTAGCGGGCTTCCTCGCCCAACAGAAAATCACGACGGCGGGTTTTGGCGGCCATCTCTTCGAGTTGTTCGAAGAGTTGCCGGTTGTGCGTGAAGAACTTCATCGAGGTTTGCCAGTCCCCCTCGACCAGTCCCTGTTGGATGAACATCTCCCGCGCCGCCGGCGCATTGACGCGTCCGTAGGGAATTCGCCGGCGGGGAACGATCGGCAGGCCGAAGAGCGTCACTTTTTCGTAGGCCATCACCGAGCCGGTTTCGGGCACCCAGTGCGGGTCATTGTGTTCGCGGCTGACGAGATGTTCGGCCAGGGGTTCGATCCAATTCGGATTGATGCGGGCGACGACGCGGGCGTACCGCCGCGAGGTTTCGACCAATTCCGCGGCGACGATCCACTTGGGCTTTTGCCCAAACGTGCCCGAGCCTGGCCACAGATGCAGTTTTTGGCCGCCGGCGCCGGTGTATTCGTATGTGTCGCTGCGATAAGCGATCCCGGACAACAAGCCGGTCAGCAGAGCGCGGTGGATGGCGTCGTAATCGTCGCGGCGGGGTTGTTGTTTGAGTTTGTTCTGCTCGACAATCTGTAGCAGTTGCCGGTGAATTTCCTGCCATTCCCGCATGCGGTTGTAGGAGAGAAAATTCTGCTGGCAGGCTTTGCGCAATCGGCTCCGCGAGAGGTCGTGCTTGAGACGATCGTAGAAATCCCACAGTTTCAGATAGCTCAAGAAGTCCGAGTCTTCGTGGACGAATTGCTGGTGACACTCATCGGCCGCCTGTTGTTTGTCGACTGGCCGCTCGCGGGGATCCTGCAGCTCCAGGGCGGCGGCGATGATCAGCACTTCCCGCAGGCAATGCTCCTCGTCGGCGGCCAGGATCATGCGTCCCACCCGGGGATCGACCGGCAAGCGGCTCAACTTGCGGCCGACGTCGGTCAGGCGTTCGTGCTCGTCAATCGCGCCCAACTCGAATAGCGTGTCTGCAAGATGACGGCCGCCAGATTGGTGCGTTGAATTTCCGGCGAGGTGAATTCATCGCGGGTGAGGTAGTCCTGCTCGCTGTAGAGCCGAATGCAGATTCCCGGCCCGACGCGTCCACAGCGGCCCTTGCGCTGGTCGGCGGAAGCCCGCGAGATCGGCTCGATCGGCAGGCGCTGCACCTTGGAACGGGCGGAGTACCTGCTGATGCGCGCGGTTCCTGCATCGATCACCGAACGAATGCCCGGCACGGTCAGCGAGGACTCGGCGACGTTGGTGGCGATCACGATGCGTCGATGATTGTGCGGTTGGAAGACGCGATTCTGCTCCGCCGTCGAGAGGCGGCCGTACAGCGGCAGGATTTCGGTCCCCTTCCCCATCCGCCCGCCGGCGATTTGACGTCCCCGCAGCGACTGTGCGGTTTCACGGATATCGCGTTCGGTCGGCATGAAAATCAAGATATCGCCGTCCGCTTCGGTCGTCAGTTCCTCAACGGCGTTCATCACCCCCTGCTGCAAGTCTGCCTCGTCGGAGTCGTCATCCCCTTCGAGCGGACGGTAGCGGACCTCGACCGGATAGGTACGGCCGGAGACTTCAATGACCGGTGCGGGTGTCCCGTCGGTCGCGAAATGCTCGCTGAAGCGAGCGGCGTCGATGGTGGCGGAGGTGATGATGAGCCGCAGTTCCGGACGTTTGGGCAACAGGCGTTTGACAAATCCCAGAAGAAAGTCGATGTTCAATGAGCGTTCGTGCGCTTCGTCGATGATGATCGTGTCGTATTGATTGAGGAAGCGGTCCCCCTGCGATTCGGCCAACAGGATGCCGTCGGTCATTAGTTTGACATAGGTGCGCGGACTGGTGGAATCGGTGAAGCGGATTTTAAAACCGACCGCTTGGCCGACCGCGGTCCCCAATTCTTCGGCGACGCGGGCGGCGACCGAGCGGGCGGCGATGCGGCGCGGGCGCTTATGTCCGATCATGCCGTCGATGCCGCGGCCCAGTTCGAGGCATATTTTGGGGAGCTGTGTCGATTTTCCCGATCCGGTCTCGCCGCAGACGACGATCACTTGGTTCGCGGCGATGGCGTCGGCGATTTCCTGCCGTTTGGCGAAGATCGGCAGCGATTCATCGAATGACACCTGTGGCGACGCGTCGAGCCGGGCTTGCCGCAAATCGATGCTCCGCTGCAAATCGCCGGCCAGCCGCGCGCGGTTTCTGTCGGTCGGTTTGTTCTGCTTTTCCGCTTGGCGAATCGACCTCGCCAGCCGCCGCAAGCGGTGCCGATCGGGGGCTAGCGCTCGGGAAATCCGGCGTTCTAGCTCGGCAAGCGACGGTTCGGTCGGAGGGGCGGGCATGGGATCGATTTCGGGGAGAAC
>CALFYU010000615.1 GCA_937952455.1 uncultured Planctomycetaceae bacterium | reverse complement strand
ACACCGGTATTGCATGCCATCGCCGGCGGCGCTGCGGCACGGCCGTTCATCACGCACCACAATGCGTTGGACATCGACCTTTACCTACGGATCGCCCTGGAATTGCATCTCAAGCGGTTGATGGTCGGCGGGGTGGAACGGGTCTATGAAATCGGACGGGTGTTTCGCAACGAGGGGATCGATGCGACGCACAATCCCGAATTCACGATGACGGAGATTTATCAGGCGTACGGCAACTATGAAACGATGATGGATCTCACGGAAAAGATCGTCGTCGCCGCCGCAAGCGAAATCTCGGATACGATGCAAATCCCCTACGGCGAGAACACGATCGACTACACGCCCCCCTGGCCGCGGAAGACCTATGCGGAGTTATTCGCCGCCCACGCCGGCTGCGACATGCACGATGCAGACGCGGTGGCCCGGGTGGCGGCCGAACACCATATCGAAACGGCCGGCAAGCATCCGGATGTGATCGTCAACGACGTGTTCGAAGCAACCGTCGAAGATCACCTGCAGGGGCCGGTGTTTGTGATTGACTACCCAGCTTCAATTTGTCCGCTGACTAAGCGAAAGCAGGGTGACCCGGCGATTGCCGAGCGGTTTGAATTGTTTATCAACGGCATGGAATTGGCCAACGCTTACACGGAATTGAACGATCCGCGGTTGCAGGAGGAATTGTTTCTCACGCAATTGGAAGGCCAATCGGAAGAGGACTCGATGGCCAAGATGGATCACGAATTCATTAAGGCGCTGAAAGTCGGCATGCCACCGGCAGGAGGCTTAGGCATCGGCATCGACCGCCTGGTGATGCTGCTGACCGGCAGCCGGAGTATTCGGGATGTGATCTTCTTCCCGCTATTGCGGCCGGAGGGTAGTGAGGAATAGCAGATCGGTCGTTGCGGGGTCGGGAGACCCGCGCACAACGTTTTTGAGTGGCCAGTGGCCGGTGGTCAGTGGCCAGTGACGATTCGGATTGGGTAACTAATCAAGTTTGACATTCATGCGAAAACCTCAAGCCTGTTACCTCACGCCTCAAGCCTAACGGCGGGAGACATTCGGTCGGGCGAGGTGCGGGGTCGGGAGACCCTCGCACAACTACCAGAGGAATCACGGACGAACACAAGAAGACGGGACGTCTTCTGATCACATGGCCAAAGGACTGGCAGGAACATGTATAAGTATCTTCTCTGCACGCGCTATTTGCGGACCCGCTATATTGCGCTGACCTGCATTATCAGCGTCACGCTGGGCGTGGCGACGATGATCGTCGTCAACAGCGTGATGAGCGGCTTCAGCAGCCAGATGAAGGAGCGGATTCGGGGCATCCTGGCCGACGTGGTGCTCGAAACGGGCAGTGCCGACGGCGAGAAGGATCCGGAGCGGATCATGGCCCGCATTCAGGCGGTGGCCGGCGACCACATCGAAGCGATGAGCCCCACGGTCGAAGTGTACGCGATGCTCAGCTTTCGCTCATTCGGCGATTACATCACCAAACCGGTGACGATTATCGGCATTGAGCCGGAATCGAAGGCCAAGATGGGGACGCTCACCGAGCACCTGTTCAACTACATGCCGCAGCGGGACGACGAGGGGAATAGCATCGGCCCCCCTCGATTTGCTGCGGCTGTGCCTGCGTCGTTTGAACTGCTTCCGGAAGACCAAGCCTATCGAACGGATCAAAAAGAAGGGGAGATGCGGTTCCGCGCCCACAGCCGGATGATGAACGAGTTGGAATCAACGCCCGAAAACACGGACGCCATCAATCCGGGTGATCTGTTTAGCGACACCGAAGTGATTGCCGATGCGGAGGGCAATCTGCCGTTTGAAGAGGAGGAACCGGCCGACTTGACCTCGCCGCTGAGAGGCCGCGTGTATGTCGGATCGGAATTGGTCACGTACAAGTACATCGACCAGGTCACCGGCAATCTAAAGACGATGCCGATGGTCCGCAAAGGGGACGATGTGCAATTGAGCACCGTCGGCGCCGGCCGGCCCCCCAAGGCCCTGCATTTCGACGCCACCGTCGTCGACTATTTTAAGTGTGGGATGAGCGAATACGACAACAGCCTCATCTTCTGCAATCTTGATTTTCTGCAGGAACAACGGGGCATGATCGATGAAGCCGGGACGCGGTCGGTGACGTCGGTGCAGATCAAATTGAAAGACTCGGCCGACTCGGCGTTGGTGGTCGACTTGTTGCGGCAGGAATTCGAGCCAGGGCGGTTTGCCGTGCATACCTGGGAACAAAAACAAGGCCCGCTGTTGGCGGCGGTCGAAGTCGAATCGGCAATCTTGAACGTGTTGTTGTTCCTGATCATCGCGGTTGCCGGATTCGGGATCTTGGCGATCTTCTTCATGATCGTCGTCGAGAAGACCCGCGACATCGGCATTCTCAAGTCGCTGGGGGCCAGCTCCAGCGGCGTGATGTCAATCTTCCTGGCCTACGGGTTTGGGCTGGGAATCGTTGGGGCCGGCGCGGGGGTTGGATTGGGATTGATCATCGTCTGGCAGATCAATTGGATCGAAGAACAGATTTCGTGGATCACCGGCAAAGAGGTATTCGACGAACGCATCTATTACTTCCCGGAAATCCCCACGAATATCGAACCCTGGATGGTGTTTTGGGTGGCGGTCGGCGCCATTTCCATCGCAGTGTTGTCCAGCATTTTGCCGGCCCGCCGCGCGTCGCGGCTGCATCCGGTGGCATCGCTGCGGTACGAATAGAAATGGATTTTCCTGGGTGGCTGGGGACGAGCGCTAGCTCGCCCCCAGGACCCACGTTCTGGGGGCGGACTTCGTCCGTCCCCAGCCACCCATCGATTGAAGCAAAATTGGCCGGTACCACCGGCCCTACGGGATTCGGTGATCAATAAATCTCCGCAGGAATATTATCCTCATGGAAACGGCAGAGATCATTAAAATGCCTCAACGTCATATTGCGGCGATTGCCGTGGAAAAGGCCTATCGCAAAGGGGACCACAAGATCCCCGTGCTGCATGGCGTGAACATCGACGTCGACCGTGGTGAATTCGTGTCGATTGTCGGTCAGTCCGGTTCGGGCAAAAGCACGCTGTTGCACCTGTTGGGGCTACTGGACGCTCCCAGCGTGGGGGAGATCCACCTCGACGGGCAGCGGATCGACGACTTGTCGGCCAAGAGCCGCGATGAATTGCGCAATCGGGTGTTCGGGTTCATTTTTCAGTTTTACCACCTGCTGCCGGAATTGAGCGTGATGGAGAACGTGTTGGCGCCGCTGATGATTCGCTACACGCTCTTAGGCTATGTGCGCCGCAAACGGGAACTGCAGAATCACGCGCGGGATTTGTTGGAACGGGTCGGTTTGTCGCACCGTTTGACTCACCGGCCGTCGGAACTTTCCGGGGGAGAGATGCAGCGGGCCGCCATTGCCCGGGCACTGATCGGCAAGCCGGAAGTTCTCCTGGCGGACGAACCGACGGGGAATCTGGACGCATCGACCGGCGGGGAAATCATGGATTTGCTGCGGACGCTGAATGAGCAGGAGAACTTGACGATCGTGATGGTGACTCACGACAATGCGATCGCCGAGCAGGCGGGCCGCACCGTCCGCCTCCGCGAAGGCCGCCTGGAGAAGCTGGCCGACGCCGCATGATTCGCGTTTATTTTTCCATCAGCTAGAATTTATGGGACCGGTGCCGATGATTGGTACCGGTCTCTCGGTTTATGTAGACTACGCGGGCGCGGTCCGGCTGATGTTTGTGGGGCCCCTGAACCGGACAGCGCGGCGGATTGTCCTAATTCCTGAATCGATTCCCCCTTCCCTGGATGCGGTACCAAGATGTCATTGAAGGTCTATCTCGGCGGCGAACTCGTCGATAAAGCCGATGCAAAAGTCAGCGTTTTTGACCACGGGTTTCTTTACGGCGACGGCGTATTCGAGGGCATCCGCGTTTACGGCGGGCGGGGGTTCCTGCTGGACGAACATATTAAACGTCTGTACGAAAGCGCGCTGGCGATCCGCCTGACCATTCCGCTGTCCCCCGAGGAAATGGTCGAAGCGGTCAACCGCACGGTGGCGGCCAATGATATCAAGGAGGGGTACGTGCGACTGGTTGTGTCGCGCGGGGCGGGGACGCTGGGTTTGGACATCCGCCGTACGAGCAATCCCATGGTGGTGATCATCGCCGACACGATTTCGCTTTATCCCCCGGAAATGTACCGTGACGGTCTGAAGCTGATCACGGCGAGCACGATCCGCAATCACGCCGGCGCCCTGAGCCCGCGGATCAAGTCGCTGAATTACCTCAATAATATCCTCGCCAAGATCGAGGCGACCGACACCGGCTGCATCGAAGCGCTGATGCTCAACGCGCAGGGCGAAGTGGCGGAGTGCACGGGCGACAACATTTTCATCGTCAAGGACGGCGTGCTAAAAACGCCTCCACCCGATGCGGGCATCCTGGAGGGGATCACGCGGGGCGCGGTGATTGGACTGGCGAAAAAGTCGGGACTACCGGTGCAGGAGGTGTCGATGGTCCGGCACGATATTTATGTCGCCGATGAGTGTTTTCTGACGGGGACGGCGGCCGAGGTCATTCCCGTGGTCAGTCTGGACGGCCGCACAATCGGCGGCGGAACACCCGGACCGGTGACGAAGGACTTGCTGGAGCGGTTTCAGGCTCTGAAGGCCGGGGAGTGATTGCGCCAAAGAAACTGCGAATTTTCGGTGAAGCCATCCCCTTGATTGCGGTCTAAGCAATACCCAGGTAATTTCGCCGTAGGGTGCGTCGCGACGCACCTTTCTTTGTAGTACGATCGACGTTCCTTGCTTCATTGGCGCGGCGAACACTGTTTGGGTCCGGACCGACGCCGGCACGCTAACGTATGCCGCTCGCCGATCATTTGGCCGATGCATTTCGTTATTACAGATTGCGACGTTGGGGTCTCATGGGTCAGGGACAGATGACGGTTGATAAGTCCGGCGGGCGCGTGCGACGCATGTTCGGCGAGATTTCGCCGCGCTATGATTTCCTCAATCACTTTCTCTCCGGCGGAACGGACATCTATTGGCGTTGGCGGACGGTGCGCAGCGCGCCCCCGGTGGGGCATGCGCCGATCTTGGACGTCTGCACCGGCACGGGCGATTTGGCGTTCAGCTACGAAAAACGGGCTGGCGGCGCCGCTGTCATCGGCACGGACTTTACGCATGAAATGCTGGTGCTGGCGAATGAAAAACGGCAGGCGGCGGACGGCTCGCGGATTGAATTTCTCGAAGCGGACGCGCAATGCCTGCCGTTTGCCGACGACAGTTTTCAGATCGTTTCGGTCGCCTTCGGGCTGCGTAATGTGGCCGATACGATGCGCGGTTTGCGGGAGATGACGCGCGTCTGCCGACCTGGCGGCAAGGTGGTCGTGCTTGAGTTTTCCATGCCGGAAAATCGTGTTTTCCGCAAGTGTTATCAGTGGTACTTCCGCCACATCTTGCCGCGGATCGGACAATTGTTGGCCCGCAACAGTCAGTTCGCCTACAATTACTTACCGCAATCGGTGAGCGAGTTTGCTCAAGGCGCGGAGTTGGCCGGCATGATGCAACAAGCCGGTTTGGCCAGCGTGACGTTCAAACCGCTGACGTTTGGGATTGCCACGTTGTATGTGGGAACCAAGTAGGCGGCAAATTTGAAATACGAATTTCGAAATTCGAAACAAATTCAAAATACGAATTCAGAATGTTCCAAACGGAGCGATTCTTTGATCGGTGTAACGCCGTTAGTGGGAAACGTTACCGGCGAACTGACGCACGCCGCTCACCATGACGTATTAATTTGTGAGTTTTGGTCATTTGTAATTTGAACATTTGAATTTGTTTAGGATTTCGGATTTCGAGTTTATATTCACCCGACCCGGTCCATCAATCGAATCTCCGCCCCACGCCATGTCTCCCATCGTCGTAGCCCTGACCGGTGCCAGTGGTTCGGTTTATGCGCTGCGTCTGTTGGGCGTGTTGCTGGAAACCGGGTATGAAGTGGACGTTGTGATCAGCCCGGCGGCGAAGCTGGTTCTGCGGGATGAGATGTTTCCCGCGATGGACGTTGATGACTTTCGCATCGAAGACTTGTTGCCGTCGGCCGATACCGCGCGCGAATTGTTCGCAAGGTTTCCCTTTGATGCCGTGCCCCGCTCGGGCGAGCGACGGGGGACGCTGCGGGTGCATCATCACCAGGATTTCCATGCGGGGATTGCCAGCGGATCGTTTTTGACGGCCGGAATGGTGATTTGTCCCTGTTCGATGGGGACGTTGGCCGCGATTGCCAGCGGTCAGTCATCGAATCTGATTCACCGTGCGGCGGACGTGCATCTCAAGGAACGCCGCAAGTTGATTGTTGTGCCGCGGGAGACCCCGTTGGGCGTCATTCAACTGGAGAATATGACGCGGCTGGCGCATGCGGGGGGCGTGATTCTGCCGGCGATGCCCGGGTTCTACCACGCGCCGACGTCGATGGCGGATCTGGTGGATTTCGTGGTGGCCCGGATTTGCGATCAGTTGGGGGTGCGGCAGTCGTTGTTGGCGCGGTGGGGCGATGGGGAATCACCGCCGAGCGGTGCGCGACCCCCCGGCGGAGCCGGGGGCTGAGAGATCGCGTGGGCTGAGTGTTATTTTTTGGTTTTCTTTTTGGCCGCTTTTTTCTTTTTGGTGGTCTTTTTCTTGGCGGTTTTCTTTGCCGCGGCTTTCTTCGTGGCCGCCCTCTTCTTGGTGGCTTTTTTCTTCTTCTTAGTGCCGCCCCCTTTGGCCGCCTTCTCGGCGATCAGGTCCAGCGCTTGCTCCAGCGTCACCGCATCCGGTTCGGTCTCTTTGGGGAGCGTGGCGTTGATCTTTCCGTGTTTCACGTATGGTCCGTAGCGGCCTTCGAACACGGCCACCATTTCGCCGTCTTCGGGATGCGGGCCGAGCTCTTTGAGCGGGGTCGCTGCTCCACGGCCGCGTTTGTTTTTGATCAACTCGACCGCATCTTCCAAGCCGATCGTGAGTACGTCTTTGTCTTTGGGGATCGAGGCATAGACCTTATCGTGCAGCACATACGGCCCGAAGCGGCCGATACCCGCCTTGACGACCTTGTCCGTCTCCGGATGGTGGCCGACGGTGCGGGGCAGGCTCAACAGGTCCAGGGCCAGCTTGAGCGTCACGTGTTCCGGTTCGACGTTTTTGGGCAATGAGACCCGTTTGGGCTTCGGACCGTCTTCGGTGACCTCACCGAGTTGCAGATAATAGCCGAACGGGCCGTGCAGTACGAAGATCGGCAGTCCCTCTTCGGGATGCATACCGATGGGCGTGGGGCCTTCAAGCTTTTGCTTGAGCAGCTTTTCCGCCATTTCATTCGTGATTTCAGCGGGTGAAATCTCGGCGGGCAGCGAGGCGGTCAGATTTTCGCCGTTTTGTTCCTTCTGCAAATAGGGGCCGTAGCGTCCGACGCGAACTTTCGATTCGATGCCTTCCAGGTCGAGTGTACAGATTTCGCGGGGATCGATTTTTTCTTCGTTGGTTTTGACCTGGGAATCCAAGCCTTCCTCGCCGGAGTAAAACGTCTTTAGGTACGGCAGCGACTCGACTTCGCCGTTGGAAATGTCGTCGAGCGTCTGTTCCATCGTCGCCGTGAAGGCGTAGTCGACGAGGTTGGGAAAGTATTGCTCCAACAGTTTGGTGACCGCCATCGCCGTGAAGGTGGGGACCAATTGGCTGCCCTGTTTGCGGACGTAGCCTCGGTCTTGAATCGTGCCGATGATCGACGCGTAGGTACTGGGCCGGCCGATGCCGTCGGCTTCCAATGCCCGCACGAGCGTTGCTTCGGTGAATCGCGCCGGCGGCTTCGTTTCGTGGCCGATCGGTTCGAGTTCGTTGCAGCCCAGCTTGTCGCTCTCTTTCATCACCGGCAAGCTGCTTTCCTGATCGTCCAGAGCGGCTTCGGGGTCGTCCGTCCCCTCGACGTAGGCGCGGAAGAAGCCGGCGAATTCGACGTGCCGCCCGGTGGCGCGAAACTCGGCGTCATCGGCGGTGATCGTCACCGTTTGAAACCGCAGCCGGGCTTCGGCCATTTGCGTGGCGGCGGTCCGCTTCCAGATCAGGCTGTACAGCCGCTCTTCTCCGCCGGAAAGTCCGATTTCCTCGGCCGTTTGCATTTCGGTTCCGGCGGGCCGGATGGCTTCGTGGGCTTCCTGGGCGTTTTTACTTTTCGACGTGAACTGTCGCGGGCCGTCGCTGAGGTATTCGTGGCCGTAGCGGGTGTCGACGCAGTTTCGGGCCGCGTCGATCGCTTCTTTGGACAGATTGACCGAGTCGGTCCGCATGTAAGTAATGTGCCCCGCTTCGTACAACCGCTGCGCGATTTGCATCGTCTGCCGCGCGGTCATGTTGAGCTTGCGGTTGGCTTCTTGTTGCAGCGTACTGGTTGTAAAGGGCGGATAGGGCTTACGGACCTGTTGCCGCTCTTCGATATTGGTGACCTGCCAGTCCGATTTCAGCAGCCGGTCCCGCAGATCCTGTGATTCTTTTTCGTCGAGCAGCAAGACGTCGGCGTCGACTTTGAGCTTGCCGGTGGCCTCGTCGAAATCCTTGCCTGAGGCGATTTTTTTGCCGCCGACGGTGGACAGCTGCGCCTCGAATTGAGACTCGTCCGTGGTCTGCAATAGTGCCTTGAGGTCCCAATAGGTTCCGCTGTGAAAGGCGATGCGCTCCATTTCGCGGCGGACCAGGATCCGCACGGCGACCGATTGCACGCGGCCGGCCGAAAGCTTAGGCGCAACCTTTTTCCATAAGAGTGGGCTGAGACGATATCCATAGAGCCGATCGAGCACCCGCCGCGTTTCCTGCGCGGAGACGAGGTCGGTATCCATGTCCCGCGGGTTTTCAATGGCCGCTTGGATGGCGGATTTGGTGATTTCGGAGAAGACCATGCGTTTGACGGGAACTTTGGGCTTAAGCAGCTGCACCAGGTGCCAGCCGATGCTTTCCCCTTCGCGGTCTTCGTCCGTCGCGATGATCAGCTCTTGGGCGTCTTTGAGGGCGTCCTTGAGTTCCTTGACGACTTTCTTCTTCTCTTTTGGAACGATGTACAGCGGTTCGAATTCGGAGTCGACGTTCACGCCCAGCGTGGACCAAGGTTCCTTCTTGACGGCGGCGGGAATCTCAGCGGCGCCCGAGGGGAGATCGCGGACGTGCCCCATGCTGGCCAGGACGGTGTAGTCCGAGCCGAGGTAGCCGCTGATCTTGCGGGCCTTTGCCGGCGATTCGACAATCACCAGCCCTTTGACTTTCTTTTTGGCCACCGCCGTGATTCCTTCCCCAAATCCAGTGTTGGACTTGCCTTATAGTTGTTCGCAGCTAAAATGCGCGGCTGATTCGATCCCTAGCCCGCCGCGACGGAGCCGGCGTGACCCGATGGCAAAAATTTTGGGCGTCGTTCGGGAGTAAAAAGGTGTGCATCATCTGCTAAGTTCTGCAGTTGACCGGCCATCCATAAACAAATCTTCCACGCGCTGTCAAGTGCGCCTGAAAAATCAGGCTGCGGTCTTGCCGACCAGGAAATCGATGGTTTCGGCCGCGCGCATCGGACTCAACGTGCGTTCCCCGTTGCGGGCCGCCCATCGTGCGGTCGGTTGATTTAACCGCCGGCAGTTGCGCTTACGCCTAGGAAGGAAATCATCATGAAATCACCGTTTGCCATTGTCCCGCAGAACCAAATAACGCCAATGGTGCCGCTAACGCTGTTGGCGGTATTCGCGTTTGTCGTTGCGGACTCCTTGTCGCGGGCGACCCAAGGTCCCAGCATCAGCGACGACGTCGTCGTCACGACCTCGGAGGGGGATCTGAGAAAGAGCGATCTCGACGCGCTCGTGCAGCAGCGGCGGTTGGCGAACAATTTCATTCAACGGGCCGCGGCGGCCTGCAACATGGATTTTCGCCAGATCCAACCGGTGCTGTTCATGCACGGCATGGGGGAAGACGTTCAGAAGGACGTGTTGTTCGGGCACCTGTTGACGCTCAAGGCGGATGAAATCGGCATTGTGGTCCCCGATACGACGGTGCAGAACTTCATCCGGCAATTCACCCAGGAGAAGTTGAGTACGACGGCTTTTCGCGAGATCGTCAGCGAAATGCGCGTCACGCAGGATGTGGTGTTCGACGCGCTCCGAGCGGAGATTCGCGCTCGGACCGCCCGCGAGCTATTAGCTCCGCGTGCTCCGTTGGCGCCGGAGCAGTATTGGGACATTTACAAAAAACTACAGGTCGGGCAGGTCATGGAGGTCTCGCCGGTCCTGGTCGAGGATTTTGTGAAAGAGGTGAAAGATCCCTCCGAGGCGGAACTGCAGAAATGGTTCGACGAGTACAAGGACAATTTCGCCGTCACCACCCGCGAGGACTTTTCGCCCGGCTTCAAACAGCCCCGCAAGGTGGATTTGCAATACTTGACCCTGCGATTTGCCGATGTCCGCCAACAGGTTGAGAAATCCAATCCCGTGACCGACGAGGAGATCGAGGCGTACTACGAGGCGAACAAGGACGTTCAGTTCCTCATCGATGAGACGCCGAACTTCGACGATGCGAATCTGTTCGATCCCGAGGGCGAACAGCCGAAGTCTGAGACCCCCCAGGCCGATGAGCCGCAGGCGAATGACGCGGAGAAGACGGACGTGTCCGAAAAGCCAGCGGACGGTCCGTCGCTCAAGCCCAACGATGCGGACGCGGAAACCAAGAAGGACGCGAATGATCCGGCGCAAAGCGATGACGAATCGCCGCAACGGGAGAACGCCACACCCGAGGAACCAGCTGGCGAAGAACCGGCCGACGAACAACCAGCCGACGAAGAACCAGCCGAGGAGGTTGATGCCAGCGACGACGACCAGACGTCTCGACTCGACAACAAACCCGGCCCCAGTGGCGCAATTCCCGTGACCATGGTCGCCCTTGCGCAAGATA
>CALFYU010000614.1 GCA_937952455.1 uncultured Planctomycetaceae bacterium | reverse complement strand
AAATCGCCCGACTCCCCTGCCCTGTGGAGGGCCGTGCAGGTGACGCATCCTTGGACGAGGAGCATCAACGGCGTTTTCTTTTTGAATCCCAAGCTGGTGAACGACCCAGCAGCATTCGGACCGTTTGCGGGACACGGGGTGGGCTGCGAGTACGACACGCGGGCGCTGATTCGCTTTACGACACAGCAAGTGAGCGATACGCTGCAAGGCGCCACCTATCGACTGAGCCGCACCGACGTCGACGACCAAACGGCCAATTTCACTGGCGCGCTCAGCGGAGCCGTCAGTCGCAATGGCGACATTTATATCGGCAGCATCCACGACAGCGGCTGGTTGGGCGGACACAATCTGGGCGACATCGTGCGTCTGCGGCCCAACGGAGAATTGCCGTTGGGCATCCGCGAACTCCGCGCCCGTCCGGGGGGATTCACCCTGTCGTTCACGGGACCGGTCGATCGCGCGGCGGCCGGCGATCCGGCCAATTACAACATTTCGGCCTACACCCGCGTTTGGGAGGGAGGATACGCCACTCCCGACTCCGGCCGGCACAAAGTGGCCGTCACCGATGCGGCGGTCTCAGGCGACGGCCGCGAAGTCACACTGACCGTCGATACGCTACAGGAGAAATTCGTCTATGAGGTGAGCTGCGGCCGCATCGGACCGGCCCCGGACCAACCTCTCTGGCCGGCCGTCGGGTATTACACAATGACGGTCGTGCCAAAGTAGCGTGCGTCGCGAGGCACCTTTGCAGGCGATCGAATGTCGTCCCTTCTTGAACGCTGCCAGCGGTGGCCCTAGAATCCACTGCACGCTCCGCGCTGGCGGTTCCTTTTGGTCATTCCCCCTTTGCTGGCACAAATACACATGGCAAAAGAATCACGCGACTTTGGCGAGTTTTTGGAGAAGTTCAAACGTCACCGCGACGTGATGCACGACGAGTTGCACAAGGTGATCATCGGCCAGGATGAAGTCATCGAACAGATTTTTGCCGCCATCTTCACCGGTGGACATTGCCTGCTGGTCGGCGTGCCGGGACTGGCCAAGACGCTCGTCGTCAGCACGATTTCGCGGATTCTCGACGTCCGCTTCAAGCGGATTCAATTCACGCCCGACCTGATGCCGTCGGACATCACCGGAACCAACGTGTTGGACGAACAGGAATCGGGCCGCCGCGACTTTCGGTTTGTGGAAGGACCCGTGTTTACCAACATTCTGTTGGCGGACGAAATCAACCGGACGCCGCCGAAAACGCAGGCGGCGCTGCTGCAAGCCATGCAGGAGCATGAAGTCACCATCGGCCAGACGACCTATCCGCTGCCCGATCCGTTTTTTGTAATCGCCACACAGAACCCAATTGAACAGGAGGGGACCTATCCGTTGCCCGAAGCGCAATTGGACCGCTTCATGTTCAACATCATTGTCGATTATCCCACCGTCGCCGAAGAGGAACAAATTCTCGATACGACCAGCGGGGCGGAGCAGCCCGAGATCCGCAAGGTGCTCTCGGCCCGTTCGATTCAATATCTGCAAAAACAGATCAAGATGATCGAAGTCGCGCCACTGACGATCAGTTACGTGGCCAAATTGGTTCGTTCCAGCCGTCCTCGTGATGAGTCGGCGCCCAAGTTCGTGCAGGAGTTGGTCGATTGGGGCGCCGGACCGCGGGCCGGGCAATACCTGATCGCCGGCGGACGGGCAATGGCCGCCATGGACGGACGGCCGAGCGTGTCGTTGGACGACATCCGCAAGGTAGCGGTTCCGGTGTTACGGCACCGCATCTCGACCAACTTCCAAGCGCAGGCCGAGGGGATGACGACCGACGATATCGTTCGTCGACTCGTGGCGGAAACTCCCGAACCGACGGTGCCGAAATACGAAAAGGCGTGACCACAGCGCGCTGACCCCCCGGTGGAGCCGGGGGCTGACGGATGCGCGGCGAAGAATTTCATTTTCCATCAGCCCCGGATATGCCGGGGGTAACGTCCCGCATGTCCTCGACTGAAAAATACCTGAAACCCGAAGTCATCCGCACGGTGTCGCGGCTGGATCTCCGCGCGCGGTTTATCGTGGAGGGGTTCTTCAGCGGGCTGCACGCTAGCCCTTACCACGGATTCAGTGTCGAATTCAGCGAGCACCGCCGCTACACGCAGGGGGATGACCTGAAGGACATCGATTGGCTGGTCTACGCCAAGACCGACCGGTACTACGTCAAGAAGTATCAGGCGGAGACCAACCTGACCGGTTACCTGGTGATGGACCTTTCGGAGAGTATGGCTTACACCTACCGGCAGGAGCTGACCAAGTTCGACTACAGCATCTGCTTGTCGGCGGCACTCGCCTATTTGATGATTCACCAGCAGGACCCCGTGGGCCTGATCACGTTTGACGAAAAAATCCGGCACTCGCTCCCGGCCAAGAGCAAACGGGCGCAACTGGGCAACATATTGGCCCTATTGTCCAAACTGCGGCCGACCGGCCAGACGGAGATCGCCAAGAACTTGCAGCGGATCGCCGCCATGATTCAGCACCGCAGTTTGGTGATGATTTTCTCTGATCTTCTGGCCGAGGGCGGTCCGGTGATCGACGCGCTGCACATGTTGCGGCATGCGGGGCATGACGTGATTCTGTTTCACGTGATGGACGAATCGGAGGTGAATTTTCCGTTTGACGGGATGGTCGACTTTCGCGATCCGGAGACGGGCGAAACGATGCTCGTCGACGCCGCCGGTATCCGGGGAGATTACCTGGATAGTGTGAACGAGTTACGGGAGTACTTCCGCAAGGAATGCCTGTCGGCCGGGGTGGACTACGTGGCGTTGGACACGAGCATTCCCTTCGACCGGGCGCTGGTCGAGTATCTCTCCCAGCGCAAGGCTCGTTTTTGAGGCCGTCGATTAGCGGGACTCGGGAAGCGTCACGTTCAACTCGGCTGCCGTCTTTACCAGCCGCTGCCAGTTTCCTTCATCAAAGGGAATGCCATCGCGCAGCCGCTCGTCACGGACTTGACGGCTGCGGTCGCCGGGGAGGCGGATTTTGTCCACGCCCTCTTTGCGGCGGCTGCCCCGCGTCGAGGCGACCAGTTCGTCCGCCTGCTGGAGGAAGTGTTCGATTCCCGCAAATTGCTGCGGCTGCCAGACGATGGCCAGCACGTTGTTGCAACCGGCGGCGTCCTCCTGCGGCGGGCAGAAGCCGCCTGAGAGACCGCCGACGAGCAGGTCGAGCAGGAAGCCTAGCCCGAATCCTTTGTAGCCGGCCTGCGCGCCGCCCAACGGTTGAATTGTGCCGCACGGGTCGGCGCGGCGGACCGCGGGATCGTTCGTGGGATTTCCGTCGCCGTCAAGCAGCCAGCCGTCTGGGCAGGGCACGCCTTCGGCGAGTGCCAGACGAATTTTGCCGTTGGCGACGACCGACGTCGAGATGTCGAGTGCCAGGGGTCCGTCACCCGTGGGAACGCCGATTGCCACGGGATTTGTGCTGATTTGCGGTTCGGTGCCCCCCGGCGGGGCCACGACGCGCAGCGAGCCGTTGTCGTTCACCGCCACCAGCGCCGCATAACCCCGCTCGGCGGCCAATTCGACCCATTCTCCCAGACGCCCGATGTGCCCGCACCGCATGAGCGTCCCGCTGGCGACGCCGACGTCGTCCGATTTTTGCATCAATCGTTCCATCAACCGCCGGGCCTGCACCTGGCCGAAACCGAATTGCGCATCAGCGGCGAGCATGGCGGGCGTCTCTGAGCGAATCAGCATCTCCACCCCCGGCACCAGCTCACCGATCCGAATCTGCCGGATGTAATCGCGGATGCGCATCACGCCGTGCGAATCATGTCCCCGCAAGTTGGCCTCGACCAGACTTGCAGCGATGACCTTCGCTTCATCAATGGGAACGTCGGCAGCGACGAAGAGTTGGCTGGCGAATTGTTGTAAAGCGGTTGCAGAATGGACGGGCATGGAGATCACTCTTAAAAAGTGGGGTGCGTCGCGTCGCACCTTTTGAGAAGGTACGCGAGATTATCCTAAAGAAAACACCTCACGCAAAGGCGCAAAACTCGCAAAGGAAAAAGTCACCGGTTCCGGCATCGGCGATGCGAAGAGATTCGGGAGGGCGAGGCTCCCGGGATGCTGTCATGTTTGCGGTGGCGAGAGATGAACACAATTCGTGCGGACGTCGGCGGCGGGGCGGAGGATGTTTTCGGCAGGCGAGAATTCCGGGACGAGCGGGTGCGTATCCCACCGGGAGGCGGTCACGATGTCTGCGTCGTAACCGAGCCGCCGCAGATTGCGCCCGCCGCGGCTGTTTCGCAGTGCACGCAAGAGCGTCTGGGCCGTCTTGCCTGCCGCTTCCCACATGGCCAGCGCGAGTAAGGTTTGGTCGTGTTCGATTTCGGGCCGGCCGTGATGTTTCCACAAAGCGGCCGCGAAGGCCCCGGCGCAGATGACGTCCTCGGCCGAAATTTCCCCGCCGGTGCCCGCGCAGATTAAGCGGACCGGTCGGCCGTCACGAATCACCAAGTCAACCAATGTGTTGAAATTGGCGAAGCAGCCGACCAAGATGCGGTCCGCTGCGGCAGAGGCTGCGATCGCCGCCGTGCCGTTGGTGGTGGTGAAAACGATCGGTTTGCCGCCGACTCGTTCGGGAGTGTAGGCAGTCGGAGAATTGTCCAGATCGAAGCCCTCGATCATGGTACCCCCGCGTTCGCCGCCTAGCAGGACTTCGCCGGCGGCAAATTTCTCTGCCAGTTGTCGTGCCTCATCCACGGTGGCGGACGGGATCACGCCGTCGGCTCCGGCGGCCAGGGCTGTGGTAATCGTCGTCGACGCCCGTAGCAGATCGATGATCACGGCTGTTGTGCCAGCCAGCGGCAGTCCGTCGAGCATGGTCGGCAAGAGATGCACGGAAAACGGCGGCGGGTCGCTGCCGCTGGGTGTGGGCCGTTCCATGGATTAGGCCTCTCCCAACACGGCACGCAGCCGCCGCAGGGCGCGGAGATATCGCATGCCAGCTGCAGGCTGGCTGAGATTGAGCGCTTGGGCGACGTCGCTGTTAGAGAGCTGCTCGATGTGCCGCATCAACAAGATTTCGCGGTCGTCCTCTTCGAGTTGTTCCAAGGCGTCGAGAAATCGCTCCTGTAATTCCCGCCGTATCGTGGCCGCCGCGGGTGTCAGTTCCTGATCGCGGAGTTGCGCGGCGAGGTCCAGGCTCGATTGGTCGTTCTGTCCGCGACGATACATCGACTGTTCACGATCGACGCTACGGCGCTCCGCCACGCGGTGTTTGCGGTGCGCATCGATGACGTGATCTTTCGCCAGATGTCGCAGCCAGAGGTGGAACGGCATTTGCGGATCGTCCAAATAACGGGCCAACCGCCGGCTGGCTTCCAACAACACATCTTGCACCACGTCGCTGGCGTCGACTCGCTGTGCCAACCTGCGATCCAACCGCAGCCGCACCATCTGCCGCAGCGCCTCGCGATGCCGGTCCATCAGCTGATCGACCGCGGCGGCATCTCCCTGCTGTGCGCCGCGGAGGAGTTCTTGCGTTTGGTCGGAATCGGGCCACATTTTAGGCTTGAGGCTTGAGGGGACAGGCTTGAGGGGGTGGCTTTGGGCTGTCGGCTATCGATGTTAGGGTTGGCAGATGAATTCTGTCCGGTTGGCATTGTTTTCTGGTCACTGGTCACCGGCCACTGGCAACTACTGACGCTCAGCGGAAACCAGGGACTGTTCGCGTGCCGATGGCAGCGGATTGACCGGGGCGTTGTAAGCGCCGAAATCGTTGAAGCAGAAGCGTTTGACCAATCGATAGACCAGGTTTTTCTCGGGGATCTCGGCCGCGGGGTTGTATTGCGAGGTGCGCTTTTCCATGGCTTGCAGCTCGGCCCGCGCGGTTTGGCGGACGGTCGCGTCTTTGGCGCCGTGCAGGACGACCAATTCTTCCAGCAGATCGGGACGCTCCAACACAATGCATCCGCGTGTGGACGACGCGGCGAGCTGGCGGAAATCTTGCAGGAAGGCCGAATCGCGAAAGACGTCGCGGATGTGCCGCTCGTCGTGGATAGATTCTTTAGAAAATTGCACGATCGGGCAGGGTTCGATGTCGCCCCAGGGATTGATGTGGTGGCTAATGCCGGTCGCCGCCGGGCAGAGCGCGCGGCCTTCGCCGTCGTAATAGGCGTCGATCACGCCGATCGGCTTGGTGGCCCGCGTTTGGACGACGAATTTGCGGATGCGGATTTGCTGTTCGGGGGTGAGGGACATGTCCGGCTGCGGATCGGGGCCCATCGGGCGATAGACGTGGTACCACATGTACATCACGCCCATCTCGATCAGCCGGTCGACCCAAGCGTCGGTCACCAGATCGTCGATGTTGGTTTGGCAGACCGACGTGCAGACTCCCGTGAGCAGTTTGTTGTTTACGCAGTTGTGGATGCCCTGCATCGTTTTGCTGAGCACGTCCTTGCGGCCGCGGCGCTCGTCGCTAACGATCTCGGTCCCTTCGACGCTGATCAGCGGGGTGACGTTCCCCATCTTGCGGAGCCGCTTCGCTTTTTCGTCGGTGATGAATTGCCCGTTGGTGAAAATCTGGAAGTAGCAATCGGGGTGCTGTTCGAGAATCTCGAACAATTCCGGATGCATAAACGGCTCGCCGCCGACGATGCCGAAAAAGCTGTTGCCGACTTCTTTGGCTTCGTTGATCAGACGGTTCATCGCCTGCAGGTCGATCGTCTGTTGCTTGGCGGCCACGTCGACCCAGCAACCCTGGCAGCGGAGGTTGCAGCTATTGATGATCGAAACGTAAAGAAACGGGGGAAAATATTCGCCCTGTTTGAGCCGTTTCTTGAACTTCTGCACGCTGCGCAGGCCCTTAAAACCCATGTTGTACATGAGTTTCCATAACAGCCGTTTGTCGGTCTCAAGCAAGACGCGTTTGGCCATCCGCAGGTACATCAACAACGTCCTCTCAGCAGGAATCGCTTTGCCGTATATCGCCGCACGTTCGTTGCCGGCGAATTCTATCGTAACGGCCGGCGGATTGATTGGCCACAGATTCACACGGATTTCACATGGTTTTGCCGCCGGTGAAACGGTTCCAATTAACGGAGCAAGCCAAGTCGCCATGAAAAACACCCCGCGCCGGACGAGTCCGGCGCGGGGCGGGTGATGTCAAACCATGCGGTGACTTAGGAAGTCTTACGGATGGTAGACGTTTTGATACGTGTCCCCTTCGGCACTGTTAAATCCGTAGAGGTATTGTTGCAGCAGCCAGTACCCGGAGGTTCCCAGCGGCTTGTAGTGGCGGACGAAGACGTCCGATCCGCTGCCGCCGTAAATCGAGTCATAGACGCCGCCGACCGGATCATAACCACCGTCGAGGTAGTCGTTGCCGGCGTTGCCCGACAGCGTGTCGCGGCCGGTTCCGCCGAACAGAAGATCGTCGTCGTTGCCGCCGTACATGCCGTCATTGCCGGCGTCGCCGTAGAGGCGGTCGTCGCCGTCCGACCCCCACATGCTGTCGTCGCCGTTTCCACCGCGAACGTAGTCGTCGCCGTCATTGCCGACGAGTTGGTCGTTGCCGTTATCTCCGTAGATCGAGTCGTCCCCTTCGGAGCCCCAGACACTGTCGTCGCCATTGCCGCCGCGGATGTAGTCGTTACCAGCGTCGCCGATGAGTTGGTCATTGCCGTCGTCGCCGCGCATCGAGTCCGCGCCGTCTTGGCCCCACAACGAGTCCTGCCCGTCGCCGCCCCGCATGTAATCGTTGCCGGTGCCGCCCAGCATAACGTCGTTGCCGGCTTGGCCGTACATGTAGTCGCGATCGGATCCGCCATTCATATAGTCATTGTCGTTTCCACCGTACATCGAGTCGATTCCCGACCCTCCGTAGAGGCTGTCGGCACCGTTCTCACCGTACATCGTGTCGTTGCCGCTTCCGCCGCTGAGCAGATCGTTGCCGTCACGCCCGTATAGTCGGTCGTTGCCGGCTTGACCGTATACGTAATCGTTCCCGGCACCGCCATCGACGGTGTCGTTACCGTTCTGGCCGTAGAGAAAATCGTTCCCGGCATCGCCGTACATGTTGTCGTTGTCATTCCCACCGTAGAGGCGATCGTTGCCTTCACCGCCCCGCATGTAGTCGTTGCCGTTATCGCCGTAGACGCGATCGTCACCGTCGCCACCGTAGAGGATGTCGTTGCCGTTTCCGCCGCGGACGGTGTCATTGCCGGCTTGGCCGTCAATGGTGTCCAGGCCGTCGTTACCGACCAGCGAATCGTTCCCGCTGCCGCCGTACAGGTAGTCAGCTTGGGTGCCGCCGAACATCGTATCGTTGCCGGCGCCACCGTCGGCGGTCATGTTGATGTCGGTGTTGTTGATGATCGTGTCGTTTCCACCGAGAGCGTTTACGTTAATCCAGTCGACGTCCTCGACGTCATAATCTTTGTCTTCGATCACATCACCGTCGGCGTTGCGGATCACGACAAGAACTTCGTCGATTTCACCGTCGTCGTACTCGTAGGAGATTTCGATCGTATCCCCTTCATTGGTGCCCTCGATCTCGATCACGCCGTCTTCGAGGTCGATGTCGGCTGCCATCAAACGGCGGTCTTCGAGTGCTTCAAATTTCATCTTCCGCTTGCCTGGGGGAGTCATAGTTTCGCCTTTGTTTCGATAAGGGTGTTTTGAAGAAAAGTGGTCCCATACCCTTCCCAGCGAAGTCCCGGGCAATTTGTTACACGGCCGGCGTACAAAAGCGTTTTTTTTGTTTTTCTCGAGGAATTTTCGACTCCAGGGGGCAAGCGGCGGGGGAGATTTGTCTCAATACCCGTGCCGTGGTTTTGAGAACGAACACTGCGGGGCAAAATCGATGAATCGCCGTTGACGCGCGGGAGCGAACTGCTTATCGTTCGCCGCACTTCATCTGGGAGAACCCCAGCCCTTCACGTCCTCTCAACATTGATTCTTCACGTCGATTTGTTCGTTGATTCCGGTCGCGATCGCCGTCATGGCAAATGGCAGCCGGCCGGTAGCGCAGGATTTTCAGATCTTTTCTGTTGGTTTGCCGCGTCCCGTACAAACGCAAGCCAACTGACCCGACCTGGTCGCCGACGCTCAAACATCGTGTCGAACGACCGCAGGCCAGTGCGAAACCCGACGGGTCTTACGCACGATTTGCCGGCGGCGACATGGAGTTCGAGATACCTGGCGGCAATTCGTTCCGCAAAGGATTGCGTTATGAGACACTTGTTTTTGACTTTCGCCGGACTCTGTTCGTTGACCTTGGCGTCCGGCTGCTGTTGTTGGGATAACTGGTGCAATCCCTGCGGATCCTGCGGTCCCTGTGGAACCAGTCCGTGCGGTCCCGGCGGCTGCGGCGTCCAACAATACGGGCAGCCCTATAACACCGGGTACATCGCCCCCGTGACTGTGCAACAGGCCTACGCCCCGCTGCAGCCGATTCCGATGACGGCGATCGGTCCGGTGGAATCTCTGCCGACCTATCGCTAATTTTGGCGGAAATCGCACGATAACAGGCCGCCCCCGACACGTTGTGTTTTCTGCCGGGCGGAGGCGGCGTCCACTCCATCCGTCGTGACGAACTCGACGACGGGGACGGTGCGTCCTATAATTCAACCGTGACACGTGAAAACGGTAAGGATGAGGGACGTTTCGGTTCATGGAAATTGTCAAATACCCCCACCCGGCGCTGCGGTGGAAATCATCGCCGGTGACGGCCATCAATGCCGAATTGCGGACCATTGTCCGCGAAATGTTCGACTTGATGTACGAAGCCAAGGGCATCGGTCTGGCGGCTAATCAAGTGGCGCTGCCGTTGCGGCTGTTTGTACTGAACCTGACCGCCGACCCGGCCGAAACGGACGAGGAATTCGTCTTCATCAACCCGGAAATTGTCCGCCGCAAGGGGAACCAGGAAGCCGAAGAAGGCTGCCTGAGCATGCCCAATCTCTACGGCGACGTGCGCCGCGCCGATGAAATCGTCGTTCACGCCTACGGTCTGGACGGACAGCCGTTTGAGTTGACGATCGATGACCTCGCCAGCCGCGCGATACAACACGAGACCGATCATCTGGACGGAATCCTGTTTACCGATCGCATGACCGAAGCCGCCCGCCGCGAAGTCGATCCGATGCTGTCCGATTTCGAGTCGCTCTTCCGCCGTCAGCAGGAACAGGGGAAATATCCGTCGGACGCGCAGATCCAAGAACAGCTCCAGGAATGGACGCCATGAGAGAAGGGTCCGCGAATGACACGTTTGCGCTTGGCTATGATGGGGACCGGGGAATTTGCCGTTCCCACGTTTGAAGCCCTGTTCACCACGCCACACGAGGTGGTGGCACTCTATACGCAGCCCCCGCGAACCGGACGCGGGCATCACAAACACGCGCGCAATCCGATGGTGGAAATTGCCGACGCACACGGCGTTCCCGTTTATCGGCCGCAGAAAGTCAACGCCCCGGACGCCTTGAACGAGATGCGGGATTTGCGGCTCGATTTGCTGGTCGTCGCCGCGTACGGACAAATCCTCTCGGCCGATTTGTTGCATACGCCGCGGCTGGGGGCCATCAACGTGCATGCGTCGCTGCTGCCGAAGTACCGCGGCGCCGCGCCGGTGAATTATGCGATTCTCAACGGCGAGACCGAAACGGGCGTCACAATCTTTCAGATCGAGCCGAGCCTCGATGCAGGGCCGATTTTGGGAATGGAGTCGTTGACCATCGGTGCGGAGGAAACGGCCGGCGAGCTGGAACCACGACTCGCGCAGCTCGGCGCAACGTTGGCGCAAGCGGTGATCGCCGACTTGGCCGCCGGGACGGCCCGGCCGGTCTCACAAGATGATGCGGCGGCGACATTTGCCCCGAAGATCAAACAGGAACTGGGACCGATCGACTGGGTGCGGCCGGCCGCACAACTC
>CALFYU010000613.1 GCA_937952455.1 uncultured Planctomycetaceae bacterium | reverse complement strand
AAAAGGAACCGAGCGCCGGCGCGTTTTTTCACAGCGACGACATGGCGCTGGCCTGCCTGTCGGCCGTGGAAAACACGGTCCACAAGGATATGGTGATCACCGCGGTCGACGGCCAAAAAGAAGGCCTACACGCCGTTCGTGAAGGGGGTTTGGCGGGCACGACGGTCAATCCCGTCTGCCGCATCCACCGCACCGCGTTGACGCTGGGACAATTCATCGTCCGCAATGACGAGAAAGTCGATGACGTTCCGCTGAAGGTCGTCACGCCCGGCCCGTTGGTCACGCAGGAGACCGGCAACCTGGAGGCAATGTTGTATCTCGCCGACCCGGCGCATTGCATCGTTTGATTTTCGCTTGTGGGCGGTGTAAGGCGGCTTGGTGGGTTGACAGCGGTTCACGGCGTAGGGTGCCACTGGCTTTGCCAGTGCAAATGCCCGAATCGCTTGCAAAGCACTGGCGGAGCCAGTGGGACCCCAATTTCTTGAAGTGAGAATAGACGACACCGCCATGATTCAGACGACGGCTCCGCTGTTGCAATGTAAATCCATCGGCAAACGTTTCGGCGGCGAGACGGCGCTGGAGGGGGTCGACTTTACGTTGATGGCGGGGGAAGTGCATGGGTTGGTGGGGAGTAACGGGGCGGGCAAGAGCACGTTGATGAAGATTCTCGCCGGAGCGCTGCCGGACTATGAAGGCGAGGTGCGTCTCCGCGGAACGCCGATGCTGCTGAGCAACCCGTTGAAAGCGTTCAACGCGGGCATCGCCATGGTGTACCAGGAGCTTTCGGGGATCGGACAATTGTCGGTGGCGGAAAACCTGTTTTTGGGTCGCCAACCGACCACTAAGTTGGGGCGCATCGATTGGAAGACCATGCGGCGGCAGGCGGCCAAGTATCTGGCGGAGATCGATATCCACATCGACGTCCGCAGCCGGCTGGACAGCCATCCGCTGGTGGTACGGCAAATGGTCGAAATCGCGCGGGGACTACATAGCGGGGCGAAGATTCTGATTCTCGACGAGCCAACCAGCGCACTTAGTCCGCCGGAGACGCGGCGGCTGTTTGATCTCATTGCGCAGCTGAAACAGCGCGACGTGGCGGTGATCTTTATCAGTCACTTTATCGAAGACGTGCTGGAAATCTGCGACCGGGTGACCGTCCTACGCGATGGTCGGCGGGTGGAGACGGTGCGTGCGGAGGCGGTCGACAAGCACACCTTGATCCACACCATGTTGGGACATGCGTTGGATCGCGATGAGGTAGGTTACGAAACGGCGGTGCGTTTGCCTGCTTCGTCGGGAGAACTTCCGATATTGGTCGGCGATGAATTGACGCTCGCCGGCAGTTTCACCGACGCATATGTCAAAGTCGCTCCCGGTGAATGTTTGGGACTGTACGGCTTCGTCGGAGCGGGGCACCAGGAACTGGCTCACGTCATCGCCGGTGCCCGCCAGCCGGATGAGGGGACGATCTTCCTGGATGCCAAGCCAATGAAATTGGGCAACACGCACGATGCAGTCCGCCGCGGCGTCGTGTTGGTCGCCGCCGATCGGGGACAGACGTTAGTCAGCGGAGCGGAGATTTATAAGAACGCGACGCTGGCGCATCTAGGCCGGGTCGCCGGCCGGTGGGTCACCTCCGGGCGTGAAATCGCCGCCGTCAATCCATTGCTCGCTCGCGTCGGCTGTAAACCAGCGGCGCCGCGGATGACGGCCGGCAATCTCTCCGGCGGCAACCAACAAAAGATCGTCCTGGGCAAATGGCTCCTGGGAGACGTGCGAGTGTTGGTACTCGAAGAGCCGACGCGGGGTATGGACGTGGGCGCCAAGGAAGAGATCATGAAACTCGTCGCCGAGCTAAAAGGGCAGGGAACCGCCGTGATTCTGGCTTCCACCGAGCCGGAACTGCTGTTGGCGCATGCGGATCGGATCGTCGTCTATCGCCGCGGCCGCCAAACGGCCGAGTTTTCCGACTGCGAACTCGACAAAGCGACGCTGATGCGGCATGCCTGATGCTGATCTGGGCGAGCGTCCCTTGGAAACCGTGCGCTGCACCGGTTACCATGAGATTATGTGGGGCGATGCGCTATCTGGCACCTGCAGCGTCGGTTACTGTGCGGAGAATTTATGCAACCGTTCAATTGGGCCAATGTCGTTTCCTGGGTGCCACTGCTGGCTTGTCCAGCGGTGCCGAGTCAGGTTCGGTTTTTGCATTCTAATCACGTCGGTTTACGTGCGCACTGGCGGGCAAGCCGCCAGTGGCACCCGTTCTCCCGCCAGTGGCACCCGGCGTTCTGTTTGTTGATGATCTTCATCCCTTCCTTCGCGGCAGCGGAGGATTGGCCGACTTATATGCACGACAACGCCCGCACCGGCGTTTCGGGTGAAACGCTTAAGCTGCCGTTGCGGCCGGCGTGGGACTATGCGACGCCGCTGCCGCCGCAACCGGCGTGGCCCGATTCGTCGAAGTGGGACGGCTGGTCCAAGACCTACAACCTCAAAACGCGGCAGGTGTTCGACCGCGCGTATCATGTCGCCGTGGCGGGGGACGCTCTGTTTTTTGGGTCCTCTTCGAGCGATCAAGTCTATTGCATCGATGCGGCGACCGGGAAGAAACGGTGGTCGTTTTTCACCGAAGGGCCGGTGCGATTGGCACCTACGTTTCACGACGGGCGGATCTATTTCGGCAGCGACGACGGGTTCGTTTATTGCCTGGAAGCAGCGGACGGGGCACTCGTCTGGAAACATCGTCCGGGACCGCGTGACCGGCGGATTCCGGGCAACGGCCGCGTGATCTCGGTCTGGCCGGTCCGCGGTTCGTTGGTCATGCAGGACGGTCTGCTGCACGGCGCCGCTGGGATGTTTCCCTCGGAGACAGTTTTCGTATTCGCTTTGGACCCTGCGACGGGTGAGGAAGTGTGGAAGACCGAACAAGATGACCTGCCCGTACAGGGTTATCTGCTCGCCTCCGCAACACGACTGTATACCCCCTCGGGGCGGGACAATCCGATTGTCTTCGATCGCGGCGCCGGCAAACGGCTGCGGGTGGTGGAAGGGCAGGGGGGGACGTATGCCTTGCTGACCGGTGACCACATCGTGTTTGGTCCGGGCAAAACGGGAGAACTCGGGCTGGTCGAAGGGGATCAGCAGGATCAGCTTGCGCAATTCGCCGGCAATCACATGATCGTCACACCGTCGATGTCCTACCTGCACACCGACACGCACATCAGTGGATTGGACCGGCCGAAATATCTGGAACATTCCCGTGTCCGCAAGGCCTTAATGCAGGAGCACCGCAGCCACCGGGACGCACTCAAAAAATTAGGCGCCGACGGCGACAAAGAGGTCATTGAGAAACATAAGACCGAAATGGCGAGGATTTCGGTGCAGTTGCAGGAAGTCGCCGAACAACTCAAGAGTTGCATCACCTACAACGAGCCGTGCGGGCAATCCCTGTCGTTGATTCTTGCCGGCGATTTGCTGTTCGCCGGCGGGAAGGACGAAGTCGCCGCTTATGCGGCCGACAGCGGAAAACCGCTGTGGAAACAGGCGGTCGACGGCGACGTCTACGGTCTGGCCGTTTCCGGTGGACGTCTGTTTGTGAGTACCGATACGGGGCGGATTTATTGTTTTCAGTCGGCGGAGTGACTGATTGGCGTTGACGTTGGGGAGACCTTCGGTCAGGTAAGTGCGGGGTCGGGAGACCCGCGCACAACTTTGCGATTATGGACCGGGCGATTATGCGAGCTATATTTCAAACTACGATTTGCTTGCTGGTGTTCCTCGTTGCGCTGATCGGCACTGCGACGGCCTATGCGGCTGAAAAACCGGTCATGCACTGGCTGTTGCAGCCGGAGCAGGTTCAACATTTGACGATGACCGATCTAGCCGGGACACACAGCGGGCAGATTCAGGGGCTGGTGCGGTATTGGCATGGGAATCGACTCTCGGCGTTGACGTTCGACGGATTGCACAACGCCATCATCGCCCCTGCGCCGCAGCCGTTGCTAAAGCCGCAGGCGCTGACGGTTGCTGCCTGGGTGACGATCGATAAGCCGGTTCCGCATGGCGGGATCGCGGGATTGATCGGGAAGGACAAACCGTTCGGCAGCGGTTGGTGGTTGGGTTATGAAGGGGACCGGTTCACGTTTTCCGTGCCCACGGCGGGTGAGACAGCGCCGCTGAAGAGCAAAACGACCTTCGCGCCGGGACGGTGGTATTACGTCGCCGGGACCTATGACGGCAAAACGCAGCGGCTGTTCATCGACGGGCAGTTGGAAGCCGCCTCGGAAAATAGTGCGGACACGCTCGCAGCACCCGAGGCCGCCGAATTTGTCATCGGAGCGGCCCGTGAGGGAGAAGCCGTCGTCTCGTTGAGCGGGGCGATTCATGAGGTCACGGTCTTCGATCGTGCTGTGGATGCCGACACGCTACGGGCGAATTTCGATCACAAGTCGGGCGCGTTTCCCGCACCGCTCAAGATAACCGTCGGCCCACACGTGGAGTTTGTTTCCCGCACCGACGCGATTGTCTCGTGGGAAACGGCCGAACCGCGGCCGTCGATCGTCGCCTACGGGCTGAATGAACAACTCGATCGCCGCGCTGCGAATGACGGACCGACGACGAAACACCAGGTGAAGCTGTCGGAAATCGAACCCGATGCGATGTATGCCTTTCAAATCCGGGCTGCTGCGGATGCGACTAATGCAGCGAGTCAGACACACATGTTCGACTCGCACTTCAACTACACGCTGCCGACGGCGAGGGAAGAACCTTCGCCGTATCCGCGTGATGAGTTGACGGACCTGTATGAATCGTTCGCTCAAAAAATTTTGGACGAGACCGATATTCGCAAGGGATACTGTTTGGTATTGGGCACCGAGCAGGGACGGTTGGCATATGAATTGGCCCGCCGTTCTGATCTCAAAATCGTGGCGGTCGACGACGACCCTGCGAACATCGCCGCCACCCGCGCCGCACTGGGCGACACCGGATATTACGGATTGCGGATCAGCGTTCATCAGGGAAGTCTGTCCGATCTACCGTACGGGGAGTA
The DNA here is from genome assembly GCA_937952455.1 of uncultured Planctomycetaceae bacterium. Lineage (GTDB taxonomy): Bacteria > Planctomycetota > Planctomycetia > Planctomycetales > Planctomycetaceae > Symmachiella. The sequence goes on along the minus strand of CALFYU010000613.1, from coordinate 3,705 downwards.
CTTTGCCAACCTGATTGTTTCGGATCGTTTGTTAGTCCGCGGCGACTTGCCGGCTGATGCGGCGGAAATGTATCGCGTCCTGCGTCCGTCGGGAGGCGTGGCTTATTTGGGACAGTCGGACAAGCGGCGAGTGACCGTCACGACAGCGGACCTGAAGAAATGGCTCAGCGAAGATCCCAATGACGCCTCGCAAATTCGCGAAGAAGGAGGACCGGTCGCGATCGTGCGTCGCGGGGCGCTGACCGGAGCGGGTCAATGGACACATCAATACGGACACGCCGATAACGCGTCGTGCAGCCAGGATTTTCTGGTACGGGGCAAGATGAACGTGCAGTGGTGGGGACGCCCCGGACCACGGCCCATGCCCGATCGCGGACCGCGCAACCCGGCGCCGCTGTCGGCCGGCGGACGGCTGTATGTCCAAGGGGACCGTGTGCTATTCGGTTTGGATGCTTACAACGGCGCAGTGCTTTGGTCCAAACAAGTCCCCGCCGTCCGCCGCGCGAACATGCCCCGCGACTGCAGCAACATGGCGGCCGCCGACGATGCCTTGTACGTCGTCGAAGGGAACCACGTGCTCAAATTCGACGGACCGACCGGAGAACTCAAGCGGGTCATCGACATCCCTGGTGAGAACGAGGGGGCACAGGACTGGGGTTATCTGGCCTGCGTGGGCGAAACGCTGCTCGGTTCGGCTGAGCGGGCGGGCGCCGGATATCTCGGGGACTTCGGGGAATGGTACGACAAGAACGAACCCTCGGCGATCGCCAAGGTCACCAGCCGCCGCTTGTTTGCCGTCGACCGGCATACGGGCGCGCCGCGATGGAGCCATCGTGAGGGGGTGATCATCAATTCCACGCTCACGGTGGCCGACGGCCGGGTCTATTTCGTGGAGAGCCGCAACCCCGCCGCTCTCGACAATCCCGAAGGAAAATTAACGGACGAAGTCCGCACGGCGCAGTACCTGGTTGCACTAGACCTCGAGTCCGGGAAAAAACTGTGGGAACAAGCAACCGACCTCAGCGACGCGCTGCGGGTGATTTATCTGGTGCACGCGGATGATACGCTGGCGGTCACCGGGTCATCGCAGGAAAAATACCACATCTGGGCCTTTGACACCCAAGAGGGCAAACCGCTGTGGCAGGAAGCGTTTAAGATGAAGAAGGAGGATCACGGCGGCGCGATTCAACATCCGGTCGCGGTGGGGAGTACGTTGTACTGCGAATTGCGGGGTTACAACCTGCGAAGCGGCAAATTGGAACGGTCAGATCTCCCCGAACGGCGCGGCTGCGGAACGATGGCCGCGTCGAACTATGCGTTCTTCTACCGGCACCGTTTTCACGGCATGTGGGACTTGGAAACGAACACCCGCAGTGAGTTTCAAGGCATTCGCGGCGGCTGCTGGCTGGGACAGATCCCGGCGGCCGGGCTGATGCTGGCCCCGGAAACGAGTTCCGGTTGTTCCTGCACGCACTCGATTCAAATTTCGGTGGGCTACATCCCCGCCGCCATGACCAAACGGGCGCCGCCCGCCAAATAACTGAGAACTCCAGAGCGGCGGGACAATTCGAACTGTCGCTGCTATTGAGCCACAGATTGAACACAGATCAAACACAGATTTTTGGGGCGTGATTTTCAGAGTCCCAAACCGACCGCTTGCGGTCGTGCACGGCGTTCATGCGCCGAGTAAAAGCGGCCTGTCGATATCCAGCGCACATCAATGGGTTTATTCATTCACGGCAAGCTTCCCAATGGTCACCGGTACGCTCGGATATCATTTGACCTCGTCACAGGAGCAATTTTCGCGCGAAGGACGATCTTCCAACGGCAGCACTACGAGCACATGAGATTCAGCGAACCCCTCCGCAAGCACAAAAAACCGTTGATCGCGCTGGGGATCTGGATGCTGTTCTGGGTGCTGGTGATCAGTCTTGGGTCGGGAACGATTCAGACGGTCGGCATCGTGCTGTTGCTGGCCACCATCTTAGGGGCAGGGTGTTACGCTGTGTTTCGCATCATGCGGGCGATCCACTGACAGCGGGAGGACGAGGCGGCCGGTCGCGCTGCAAAGAAAATATGAGCGGCAGCCAAACTCGGTTGCCTTCTCATTCGCAATCGGCCGATTGCGGCTTTGAGAAGCATCGCGAGTTTAGCTGCCGCTGTTTAGCGCCGCAAACCGGCTGGGTCAATCGCGGCTTGCGACGGTTGTTGTTTGCAGGGGTCGATCGGGGAATCGACCTTTCGGCCCGCGTTATTTCTTGGTTGCGGGTGCCGGCTTGGCGGCCGAGCGGCGCGGTTGAGCGGGGGTCCGCCGGGTGCGTGTTCCGGCGGCGGGCGTCGCGCGGGCCGGCGATTTGGTCGTCGTGGTGGCGTCGGCTTGTGTCGCTTCTTCCTTGGACGCTTCGGACCAGCTGGCGACGCTCCAGTGCCCGTGCGTTTCGGCCACGGTCTTGCCCAGGTCGGTGAGCAAGTCACGGAACTTTTTGGTCGTCATGTCGCGATTGGCGACCACGCGCTGCAGGACAAAGCGTTTGTTGCCGGGGATGAACGAGAAGAACTTGCCGCCGCCCATCTTGTCATTGTCGTGCAGCAATCGCAGCAAGGCGAGACGGGGCACTTCGCGGGCGGAGCTGGGCAATTCGTCGAGCCAGGCCATAATCCAGATCGTTTCGCCGTCGTTGCTGAGCACGGCGGACATGGAGAGGACCCAAGCCTCGTCGTGGTTGGCTTGGAACTTGAAGTCGTATCGCGTTTCAAGCATCGTCGGTTTGAGGCCGAGGGCTTTGAGCAGGTTGCCGAGGGACTCTTGGGTGAGTTGGCCCGCGGCGGGAGTATCATCAGCCGCGGCTAGCGGCGTCTGTCCAAGCAGGGAGAATAAGGTCAAGCAGGCCAGGGCGGCCAGACAAGTGCGTACGTTGAGCTTCATCGTTGTGATACTCCTTTATCGTCTACGACGGTCGAGCGGGGGGCGTCTCACCAATCCCGCCGCATGACCCATTCGCAATCCGGTTGTCACTGCCGTGGCGCGAACGATTTTCGGCCACACAATCATAATCGTCCGGAGAATCGTTAGACCTTGTCGAATTCGGGACCGGCGCATTCCTTTTTTTAGGGCGACGCCGTTCGGCTGGCGCAATTGGTATCGGCCGCCCAAATTACCCGGTTTGTCTTAGGAGCGGTCTTCTGCGTCGCCCGGCTCGCTGCGCGATTCGTTTAAGAAGCGTTGCCAGCGGTTTTGGCGATCCAGTCCCAATTCGGCGAGGTTTTGATAGACGGCCGTACGCAGTTTCCGCCGCATCTCGTCGTCGTCGAGGTCCTTAAAGAGCGAATTCGGATCGTCGGGATCCAGGGCGGTGAGGAACTCGCGCTGCGATTCCTGAAACTGCCCCAGGTCGCTGAGCAAGGCGACTTTGCCGGCACGGCCGAACGCCTGTTTCTCCGGCTCGGACTCGGGGGCTTGGGCAAAATCGTCAAATATCGCCGATGCGTCGCGGTAGCGGGCCTGATCGAGATAAAACATCGCCAGACGCCGGCGGGCGATGTCTTTGGCGTAGGTCTTCTCGGGAAAGTTCTCGATCACCTCCAGCCAGGCGGCTTCGGCGACGTCGGTCCCTCCGGACCGGAAGGCGTAAAAGAGCTGTTCTTCGACGGAGTCTTTTTGGGGAACGATCGGATCCCCGACGGCTTCGTAGGGATTCGGCGGAT
>CALFYU010000612.1 GCA_937952455.1 uncultured Planctomycetaceae bacterium | reverse complement strand
ACGACGTCAGAAAGAACGGCCCCCGTAGCTCAATTGGATAGAGCGTCGGCCTCCGAAGCCGAAGGTTACTGGTTCGAATCCCGTCGGGGGTACTTCGTGGCGACCAACTGGTTGCTGCCATGCATGATGGCATCTGCTCATCCCATGGATGAGGGGCACGCCAAAATCAGGCTGCCTTCGCTTGCTTGATGCGATGCATCTACGGTGCCGCTCGCGGGGTCCAATACGCGATTGTTCGTTGGCAACGAAAACCGTTGCGGTGTGAATGACGGCCGCAGCGAAGCACCGCAACGTCACTACTTCGGCTGCTCTCGATACGGCTGACCGGTGTTGTACAGATCGAGACGAGCGAGGTAATCGGCTTTCTGATTCTCCGCTGACAGGCCGATCGCTTTTTGTTGCCATTCCACTGCAGTGGCGAATTCACCACTTTCAGCATAGGCAGCGGCGAGCGTGCTGATTTTGTTTGGTTCTTTCCAAGCGGACAGTTCACAGGCCCGTGGCGCATCACGTATCGCCTGGCTGCCGTTGCGGAACTGAGCGACGGGACAAGTCGCATACAACCAGCCGCGTCCGTTGTACGGGTCCACGTATTTCGGATCGAGGCGAATCGCTTCCGTGTAGTCGGCGATTGCCTTATCGTACTCCATCATCAGGGCCCACGCGTTGCCCCGATTGTTGTATGCCAAGGCGAACCGAGGATTGATGCGAAGCACTTGGTTGTAATCGGCAATCGCCTTGTCGTATTCTCTTTTATTCTGCCAGGCATTGCCGCGTGCGTTGATCGCGACGAAAAACTTGGGAGCGAGGCGAATCGCACGGTCGAAGTCGGAAATGGCCTTGTCGTATTCGCCTTTGGCATTCCAAGCAATGCCCCGGCTCGCATAGAAATAGACCACACGGGGCTCGGTCCGAATCGCCTCGTCAAAATCAGAAATCGCGCTGTCCACGTCGCCGTTTTCGATGCGAACGGAGCCGCGATTAAAGAAATAAATTGCCAGCGGCTGCAGTCGTATTGCTTCCGTCCAATCGGCAATGGCAGAATCACGGCCACCCAAATGGTACTTTGCTGTGGCCCGCATGTGATAGTTCCTCGAATTCTTAGGATCGACCTCAATTTTGCCAGAAAACTCCTGGACAGCTTGGTCCGGTAACGCGACTTTCTCGCGGTCGATCCATCCCCGGGCCCCCTTATTGTTTACCAGGAACCATTTTCCCTGGATCAGCTCAATTTCTAGCAAGTCACCAAATTCTGTCGTCCCCACCACATCCGCGCTGCTCTTTAGCTCCGCTTTCTCGATCGTAAAGACCTTGTCTCCAACGTCTTGGGAAAATGCAGTGGAGCAAGCGCATAGCGACACCACTAAAACACCGTTGATTCTCATAGCATGGCCCGCCTTATCTCGACAAATATGAACGTAAAGCGCTAATTGAGGCTCATATCTTTAAGAATAGGTCGATTTCCCGGTCCGGACCATTTTTCCTCGGGCGATTGTGGCCTTCGCGGGCGACGGCGATGGCCGCAATATGTCCATTGCCGAGCCGAAATCGCTCGCGGACCGAGGACGCCCCATTGAGAAGCCCGGGTGTAAAGCAGCGCATCGACAAAAAGCATGCGGTCAGACCGACTGGCAATGCCGGCGATCCTGCGGCGCAAGCGGTCTCACGTTGACGGTTCTCACACCCGCGCGCTGTCGGAAGTCGCAAATCCGTGTATCAATCACCATCGAGCGCATCGCGTACCGAAACACATCTCAATGCCACCCTCGCCAAGGCGCGCTTCGGAGAATTGATTATTCGCGGACAGCGAATTGATCGACCGCCTTCGCGGATTATTCCAAATCCGGCAGCGTGCCGGGATTCAGCAACGCGTCGGTGTCCTTTTCCTCGGCGGCCTTGGGCTTGACCAATTCGTCGCGGCGGAGGCGGATCTTTTTGAAAGCCTCTTCGGAGATCACGTAATACCATTCGGCGAACCGGCGGTTGAGCTCCTCCACCTCTTTCTGGCCCTCTTCGACTTTCTTGTCGTATGCGGCCAGGTCGGTCTGATACTTCGCGAGAGCCTTCTCGTACTCCGCCTGCAGATCCGGCTTCGGTTCGTCTTTCTTCTCGTCTGCCTTTTCGCCTTCGTTGTCGGCGCCCGGTTTGTCCGCATCAGCGTCGGCTTTGTCCGCATCGGCGTCGGCGGTCTCCGCATCCTTCTTCTCTTCGGCCGCGTTCTCGTCGTCGGGCTTCTTCTCGTCCTCGTTTTCTTCCGCCGGGGTTTCCTCGGGCTTAGTCGGTTCGACCGGTTTGGGGCCTAGCGCTGCTTCATTAAACCGGGCGAAGGCGAACAGGAACCGCCCCTGCTTGCTCTCCTCGACCTCCTCCTCCTCGCCTGCGTCGTCTTGCTTATCGCCCTCTCCGTCGTCGGCATCGCTTTCGTCCTTCTCTTCACCTTCGTTTTTGGATTGCTTGGCGTTCTTTTCGATGCCCGCTTCGATCTCCAGATCCGAACCGGTAAAGATTTCGCCGAATCGCAATACGTATTCCACGCCCTTGGTGGTGGTGACGACGATTTCACCTTCGTTGGACTTCAGCCCTTGCTCGGTGGGGAAAAAGCCGCGGCTGATCAGGTCATTGAAAGCCTCTCGCGTACGGGGGGCCGCATCCTTGCTCAGCTTCAGGTCATTGCTGATCCCCTCCGGCTTGGGACGCACACCGATCAGTTTCAACTCATCCATGGCGGAGATCATCGAGTTGACCTTCGCCGTGTCCAATTCCTGCGTCTCTTCCTCCAGCCCGGCCAGCTTCCACGGGTCAGTCGATTTTTCCCGGGACAACTCGCTGGTTTCCCCTTCTTTCAGGGTGCCGTTGGTCTCGTCAATGGAATAGTCGTAGATGTCGACCGATTTGATTTCGTCGCGGTTCATCTTCAGCAGGTCCGTTTCGACCCAGTCGGAAAACTGCGTCGACAGGTCGACGTCCAGCTTCGCAATGTAGACGGCGTTTGAGTCTTCCTTACGCACGTAGTAAAACCCGTCACGCCCTTCGACCTGTTTGCCGATGATAAAGTCCACGAGTTTGTTACCGTTGGCATCTTTGAGAATCAAACGGTCCCCGCGGCCTTTGAGCTTCGACACATCGTCGTCGAGCGGATCGACGACCCCCAAAGCTTCGTGGCTGTCGGCCGATTGGCTTTGAAATCCGTCCCGCTTGATGCCAATCAACGAAGCAGCCGTGTTGGCCAAACGCTCCGCGGCGTCAGCGGGATAATTGTTGTGCGAGGGAATCGTCCAGGTGCCGTTGTTGTTCTCGACGATGAACTGCTGCCGCTGGGCGGTGTCGTCGTTGAACACGACCACTGTCAACGAGGCCGCCTTGGTGGGATCGCTGAAGTCGGGGTAAAACTCGCTCCCCAAGTTCATGTCGGCCAAGGGATCGTTGATTTTCGGGGCGGCAAACACCGCCGCAATCAGGGAAACGACGGCGACACCGACAAATACCAAAGTTCGCTTTGTTTCGTTCATCGTCCGGCCTCGTAAATGCTCGATCCAGCAGTTTCAAATTTGAAAGGTGCGGGTGTATTGAAATGCTTCATTTTATGGCGGCGTGCCACTGGCTTTGCTAGTGAATGTGCCAGCGTCGTAATCAGTTAAAAAGCACTGGCAAAGCCAGTGGCACCCAAGATATTTGCTTTGACAAGTCACTTGGGTGATTCGTCAGATATCATTGGGTCACGTGGTTCGACAAGCGACGCCGTGCACGACGGCAAGCCGTCGGTTTGGGACTTTGTATTGTCACGCCTGAAAATCTGTGTTCAATCCGTGTTTCATCTGTGGCCAAATCCGGCTAGCCATGATTGTTGCGGCTCCGTCCTACTGTCGCTCATGCATGCTTGCCGACGTCACGCACCAGGCGTTCGGGAACAATCGTATTCCGTTCGTTGGTGATGCGGATGCACAGGACGATGATGCCCAATACCAGCGCAGGAATCGGCGGCAGCAGGATCGCCCACATCTTGATGCCCCCTTCGATGGAGGCGATTTCTCGTTCCGTTTCTCGCTTTTCCTGGCGAATCTGCTTTTCCTTGGCGTTCTCGATATTCACCTTTTCCACGTCCAGCCGCTGCTGCAGCGACCGCTGCGTCATCTGAATGCGGATCTGTTTGTCCTGCGCGTCGAGCGAGGGATCATTACGGATCGCCTCGACCGCCTCGTTCAGTTTGGCATTCGCGTCGGCCAGCTCCTTCTCCGCCTTTTCGTTCGCGGCTTCGGTCTCTTTTTGAAGTTTCTCCACGAACTTCTGCGTGCGGGCCTCCACCGCCGTCAACGTACGGTGCTCGGCGCGGCGCTTCCGCAGGGCGATGTACTGCGCATCGCCGGCCAGTTCATCGACCGCGTTGAGCACGAACGTCACATTGTCCAAATTCAGGTCGTACATTTGACGATCCCGGATCTGGAAGAACATGTTGGAAATGATATCCATGTCGGCGATAAAGATCACATCCAGCCCCGCTCCCACGTCCGAAGTGATCCGCGCCGCCAGGTAGTAGTCGGTATTGCCGTCGATGATCCGCTTGGGATCGGGGACCATCTGCGGTCCGAACAGCGGGTGGTTGCTAATGAGTTGGTCGAACGACAACGTGCCGGTCGAACCCCGCGCCGAACGGATCAGGGGAATGAATTTGACCTGGCTTCCCTCGCGGGGCCGAATCGATCCGGGCCACAACAACAGCGTCTCCTGCAATCCGCTGCTAACGGGACTTTCGCTGCTGAAGGCGGACATCTCCCCCTCGCCGGTTCGTTCGGTAACGAACACCAAATCGGGCTGCACCACGCCGGCAAACTGCGGGTGCGGATTGACCATGTCGAATATCGTCTGTCCCCGGTCCCAGGCAATGCCCAATTCGTTGAGCAGCTTATTGATATCTCCCTTGGGAGCGGACGGTTGGCGTTGGCCGAACATGCCGCCGGGGCTCGGCTTGGGCAATGACGCCGCCAAGCGCGGGTCGAAGGCCGGCATCGGGTCGTCGAAGATTAACGTCGGTTTGCCCGATTTCACGTAGTCGACGAGATTCGTCATTTGCGGCTCGGTCAGTGACGATGGCAACGGCGCGATCAACACGTCAAAGTCGCCCGTAATCGGACCGTCCGGCGAAACGTCCACAACGTCGTACTGTTTTTTGAGTTCCGTCACGATCCGCCATTCGGGATCGCTGGAAAACGTTTGCATGTTCATGCCGCCGGCCAGTTTGGCGTCGGTGGTCAAGATGCCGACTTTGCGACGCTTGTCCTCGGTCACCGTGCCGATCGAACGCGTCAATTCGTATTCAATCGGCGTTCCCACGTCGAACCAGGGAATCACCACTTCATCGTCCACTCCACCGGTGACGACCGCCCCCATGAAGATCGAATCGGTGACCACCTTGCCCCCCCGCTCCGTTTGCACCTCGCGGGCATCGATGCCGAACGTCCGGGCTTCGTCCGCTTCCGGTGAGAACTGTTCGGTATTGACGATCCGCACGTCGAGCTGGTTCCCGGCCGATTGGTCATATTGTCGCAGCAACCCCAGCAACGTCGTGCGGACCGGCACATACTCGCGGGGCACCTCAGGGCTGATGAACGCCTGAATCAGAATGCGGCGTTTTTCCGGCAAATCGGACAAGACCTTTTTGGTTGTCGGCGAGATGCTGTAGAGCTTCTCCGACGTGACGTCGGTGCGGATATTCCAGTTGGCAAACACCACGTTGACGCTGATTAAAACGACCGCCAGACAGAGCGCCCGCACGGCGAACTGCCAGCCCATCTGCCGCCCCTTGGTCCCCCCCGCCCAATGCCGCCGGGCCGCCATGACCAGATTCAAATACAGCATGAAAATACAAATCGACGCGAAGTAAAGCAGGCCGCTCAAGGGGATCATGCCCAACCCAAAATCGCGGAGTTGTTCGGAAAGCCCCATATTCTGAAACAACCGGTTGCCTGAAAGATGACGGCCGATGAAATCCGGTAGAATCGAGCCGATGCGGTCGCTGAAAACGGGAATCGCGCACAGCACCGCCCCGATCACAAACGCCACCGGCGTGCTGTTGGTCAAAATCGAGGCAAACATGCCGGCCGACAACAGAGCCGCTCCCGCGCACCAATAGCCCAAATAATTGGCAAATAACTGGCCGACGTCCGGGCTGCCCAGCATGAACAGCACCACGACATGCGACAGCGAAAATGCCAACGCCACGCTGTACACGGCCAGCACCGACAGGTACTTGCCCAGGACGATTTCTCCGTCGGAGGCGGGCAGCGTGAACAACAACTCATCGGTGCCGGTCTTGCGCTCGTCCGCCCAGGCGCTCATTGTGATCGCCGGAACGATGAACAGCAGCAACATCGGAAACGATTGGTTCAGCTCGTGCAGACTGGCGATGTTGTTGGCAAAGAATTGGTCGCTGAACGCCAGCACCGAGCCGAGCGCCACAAATACCACAATGAATAGATAACCAATGACCCCTGAGAAATAACTCAGAAAGTTCCGCTTGAAGACAGCGAAAACAACGTGCTTCCTCAAACTCATGGGACCTGACCTTTATCCTTAATCATTGATAATCGTGTGTCTCATTTGTCCGCCGCCATCGGCACGGCGGCCGATCGCATTGGTGTGGATTAGTCGGTGGGGGGTTATACGCATCGACGAGCGTGATGAGGCGTTCAGACACCGGGCCAGTCAGAGCGACGCGCCTCACGCGGCGGCAGTGGTCAACTCCCGGAACCTAGCCTCCATATCCCCGCCAGACGCCATTTCCGCGACCGTGCCGTCGAAGACAATCCGGCCGTTGAAAATGAAGACGACGTGGCTCGCGATCGCTTCCACTTCCTGCAGAATGTGCGTCGACAGCAGAATCGTCTTGGTCTTGCTCAATCGAGTAATCAATTCCCGCACCTGGTGAATCTGATTGGGATCCAGCCCGGCGGTCGGTTCATCCAGAATCAGCACCTGGGGATCGTGCAATAGCGCCTGGGCCATGCCCACCCGCTGGCGATACCCCTTGGACAGCTTGCTGATCGCTTTGCCGTATACGCCGGAGAGCGCACATTGTTCGACCACATAGTCCAGCCGGTCCTTCAGCGTTTTCTTGTCCAGTCCGCGGGCTTCGCCCATGTATTTCAGAAAGCTCTGCGGCGTCATTTCCGCGTACAGCGGGCCGTTTTCCGGCAAATATCCGATCATATTGGCCGCCGCCATGCGGTCTTCCAGCACGTCGTGGCCGCCGATTTTGGCCGTTCCGTGCGTCGGCGCCAGAAAGCCGGTCAGACACTTCATCGTGGTTGACTTGCCCGCCCCATTGGGGCCGAGAAAGGCCGCCACCTGACCACGCGGGATCTTGAAGTCCACATCTTTGATGGCAGCGAACGGTCCGTAATACTTGCTCAGGCCGATCGCCTCGATCATAGTTTGACTGTCGGGTTGATTCATAGTTCGTCGTATGAAACGCAAAAAGTTTTTGAAATCAAAGGGCTTACAGCCAACGACAGCCCCACGCCAACGAGGGTCTGCAGCCACAACAGGTATCGAAAACCAGCCGAGGCGAAAAAACGACTCAGCAGTTGTCATCGACAGAAAGCACGAGCGAAATAGGCGCGGGGACGATTCCCCGGATTGCCACAATCTTTACCGATCGGGCTCATCCCTGTCTAGTCAACGAACGGGATCACGGCCACCGTTCGCGCTTCACGATGCATTACGCAATCGATTCAGCGACCGTTGGCTGCCGTTTGCGTCGGGATTTGCAAACCGAATGTCCAAGTATTTCACGCGGCCAACGGGTCACAATGGACAACGCGTCAACCGTCACTCCCATCGGACTTCGATTCGTCCACCCATTCAACGTCGTATGACTTCTTTAGGTCTTCGCTCCACTCGTAAAGCACCATTTGTTGCGCGTGGACGGCCATATCGTCATAGGGAGTGGACAAGAATGCCCGCAGTGCCGGATGCGTGAACTTGTTCTCCTTCATGAACTCGTCGCCGTCGATATCGGGATCGGCCAGATCACGCTCTTTGATGCGAACGACATAATACGCCGACAAGTCGCCGCTGGACGCCACACCGACGTCGTGGACCCCCAGTTCGTCGAACACCGTTTTCATAAACGCCTCATCGGCGACAGCCACACGGGTTTCGTCGGCGATCGGGCTGCCGAAGGTGACCTCTGAAATCGTCGGCGGCGGTCGGCGGGACATGGGATTGGGGTTCACATTCACCGGTTGATACAGCCAGGTAAACTTCAGGGTCTCGCCCACCGGCGTACCCTCGGGAAGCCCCGCCGCCAGATCTTTTTTCCCCACTTGCTGGGCCAGACTCTCGGCATGTGCCTTCGCCTTCTCGCGGGCCTGGGCCAGTTTCCACGACTCGACCACTTCGTCGCGAACGTCCGCCAGCGACGCGGGAACATGCGCCGCACGATCCTGAACTTTCCAGAACAAGAAGCGGTCGCTGTTCAGCGCCCCTTCGACGTCGTAGGGGCCGTAAAGGAGCTGCGTCCCGAACGCCAATTGCACGGTCGACGTGCGGCTTTGACCGGGGAGCGTCCCTCCGCCGGCCTGCGTTGCTTCGCCGAACAAGTCTTCGGTGGACGGTTCGTCCTCGGCGTCGCGGCCCATATCGAACAATTGCTGTGCCGAAACCAAACCCGTCGCCGCATAGGCGGCGTTAAACTCTTTGCCCAATTTCTTCAAATCTTCGGCGGCCAGCGGCGCCTCGACGGCGGCCGCCTTTTCCAACTCCGCCTGGATCTCCTCCGGCGATTTCGGTTCGTCCGAATCCTCTTCGTCAACATCCTTGACGCGATCCAGGTTCTCCAAATGCGCGTCGCTCAATTCGTTCATGCGTTCAAGAATCTGCTTCGCTAAACGATCCATCTCTGCCAGCGTGCGCTGGCGTAACAAATCGGCACGAATTTCGTCGCGCAGCGCTTCGTCTAACTCCTGATACTTGGGCTTTGGCGTGGACTCCGACTGTTCCGGCTCTTTCTTCTCCGGCTCTTTCTTCTCCGGCTCTTTCTTCTCCGGTTCCTTTTCGTCTTCCTTTTTGTCTTCGCCGGTTTTCGGTTGATCCTTTTTGTCGTCGCCGGGTGCGTCTAACGCGGGACCGGCCGGTTCGTCCGACTTCGCGGAGGGAGCTTCGGGGGCGGCTGGTTGCTCCTCATCCGATGCAGGCTCGGGCGCTGGAGTTTCATCCGTCGGGGCTTCATCGCCGGAGGCATCGTCGGCCGGAGTTTCATCGGACGCCGCGTCATCCGCCGGCGTTTCCTCAGCAGACGATTCGTCCGTCGTATCTTTCGCAAATGCGACCAAGGTCACGGGAATGCCGCCGCTGGGGTCGGTTTT
>CALFYU010000611.1 GCA_937952455.1 uncultured Planctomycetaceae bacterium | reverse complement strand
GGTGCGTCGCGTGTGGCACTGATTGCCATCGGCAATCAGTGTGCCGAAGGCACAAGACGCAGCAATTTTAGCGGTCCCTGCCGTTGCGGCTTCTCTTGCGAATCGTCGCGTAAACTGCGGCTTCTTGCGGGCTGCGCCCGCCCCGATTGCTGTCGCAATCGCGGCCACCCTACATGTTTAATTCGTCGCGCCAATGTTTGATTCGCACGGCCACCGGCTCCTTGCCGCCCGAACCTTGGCTTTGGAGGGCGGCGACGGCGTTTTCGGTGCCTAGGACGTCATAGACGTCGTCGCCGATTTTTTCGCAGGCGTCTTGCAGGTCTGCCAGGTCAAGGTCGGCCAGTTTGCAGGACTTTGATTCGCAGAGCGCCACAAGTTTGCCGACCGTTTCGTGTCCCGTCCGCATCGGCACGCCTTGCTTGATCAGGTATTCCATTAGCGTTGTCGCATCGAGGAAGCCCTCTTCGATGCGGGCGTTGATTTTTTCCCGCTGCAGCTCCGCGCCTTCCACAATCGCGGCGGCCAATTCCAGACAGGCGGCGATGGTGTCGTGGGCGTCGAATGCGGCGAGTTTGTCCTCCTGCAGGTCGCGATTATAGGCCATCGGCAGTCCCTTGATCAGCACCAGCAATTGCCCGACGGCGGCGATGGGACGGGCGGATTTACCGCGGATCAACTCGAGGACATCGGGGTTGCGCTTTTGGGGCATGATCGATGAGCCGGTCGTATACGCATCGGGCAGCTTGAGGAAACCGAACTCGGTCGAAAACCAGATGATCCATTCCTCCGCCCAGGTACTCAGGTGCGCCGCGATCAGCGACAGACAGAACGTGAACTCGACCAGAAAATCGCGATCGCTGGAGACGTCGAGACTGTTGCCGGCCACGGCGGTGAAGCCCAGCAGGTCGGCTGTCATCTGGCGGTCGATGGGAAGCGAGGTTCCCGCCAGCGCCGCGGCGCCAAGCGAGCAGATGTTCACGCGCTTCAGACAATCCTCCAATCGCGCGCGGTCGCGGCCGAATTTTTCACAATACGCCAGCCAGTAGTGCGCGGCGAGCACCGGTTGCGCGCGCTGCAAGTGTGTATACCCCGGCAGGATGACGTCCGCATCCCTTTCGCAGCGGGCGACGAAGGCGGACTGCAAATCGCGGAGTAAGCCATCGATTTGGCCGATGGCATCTCGGACATACAGCCGCAAGTCAGTGGAGACCTGGTCGTTGCGGCTGCGGCCGGTGTGCAGTTTTCGTCCGACGTCGCCCAGCTTTTCGATGAGCGCCGACTCGACGTGCATGTGGATGTCTTCCAGTTCCGTGCGGAACGGGAGCTTGCCGGCGGCGATTTGCCGGCCGATGTCGTCCAGCGCAGCGACGATCTGGTCCCGTTCGTCGTCGCTGATCAAACCGACGTGCGCCAGCATGGTCGCATGCGCCTGCGAGCTTTGAATGTCAAACGGGGCCAGCCGCGCATCGAAGCTGATCGACTCGGTAAATTTTTCCACACGAGGATCGGTCGCCTGAGCAAACCGTCCCCCCCAGGCCTTGGCAGCCACGTATCGGACTCCTGCTGAGATTTCTTGTTGGGCAAATGCAGCGCACGCGGCCGCATGACGCACTTTAGAGCCGTGCGAAACAGGAATCAACCGCCGCCCAATCGGAACTCCGTAAACAGTCAGACGCCGCATTCTTCGCCCCGGTTCGCCGACCGGGCGGTGGTCTAGCGGTTGTTTCGGGTTTGCGGCTTGTACCGGCGCCCGCGGCGGAGGCGTGAGCTATGTTATAAAAATGCCCCGCAGAACCGGTTCGCCAACCCATGACTGACCCCACTGCTGAACAAACTCCCGAGCGCCGCACGAACTATCGGCAATTGTTCTCCTTCGCCGTCTGCTGCGCGATGATCTGCTGGATCATTGAATACCCCATGCAGCCGGTTTTCGCGGCCACGAACCAGAATACGCTGCTGGTCGGACAGAACGCGTTGTTTGAAAACTCGTATGCGATCCCGCTGGCCGAACCCGCGCCTTTCAGCGGGAAGACCGTCGAGGAATTGTTGCGATTGCGGCTGATGGCGGTCTGGCAGCAACCGCTGTTGATCGGAATCAATTACCGGCCTGCGGACGCAGTGTTCTGCCGCTTGCGCAGCGGCGCCGCTTGGCGAGATTTGGCCGGTAAAAATGGATCGGCCGGTTCGGAGTATGTCTTGAATCCCTACTTGCTGGTCGCGGCGGAAATCGAAGGAGATTTTGACACGCAGCCGTGGGACTTTCGGCCAGATTCGCTCACATGGGATCCCGCCCACAGCCGGGCCGTCGCCGTGTATCAACTCCGCGAATACCCGGATGGCGCCGGCCAATTGTCCGACGAGCCAATCTCGATTCGCGATGTCACGCTCAATCTGGTGCCGCTCAATGCACGGGACATGAATCTGAATTACGCGGCGATCTTGCGGGAGGACATCGTGGGAGTCGAACCGCCGCCGGGATCAGACAAACCGGTGCTGATCGACCAATACCTGCGCTACGAACCGGATTGCGGAAAACCGGGCGGCTGCAACGAAGTCAGTCCGCCGCAACGGGAGTTCCGGAGCGTGAATCTTACAGACCTGCCGGCGCGCATCGCGATTCGATTGTGGAAAGAGCGCCCCAAATCGGCCCACGATGCTCCGGATATGTGGTTCACGCTGGAGTTTCAGCGTTGATTATGGCCTACAGCCAAGACTGCGTCGCCGCACGTTTTCCTGGGCGATGCCCCGGGCTACGGTGTCGCTTGGCCTTCGGCCATTATAAACCCCGCGCAGATCGCGACGTCCTCGTCGTACGGCACCCGTCTTTGAGGGGAAATCTCCCTAGCGCGCCACGACCCACCACCAAGCGGCAGCGGCGGCGGCGCCCAGGGCGAGGCTGGCGAGAATAGCCGTCCACGTCATTCGCGGCGATTGTGTCGGTTTGGTCGCCGTAAGGAAGCGGAAGCGGTGCAGCTTGCCGAACGTCAACTCGTCGCCGGACTGAATCACGTGAGATTCAACGGGCTGCCCATTGATTTGGATACCGTTCTTGCTCCCCAGGTCGCTGACGGTCCACTGCTGCCCATCAAACCGAAATTCGCAATGCCGGCCGGAGATGCCGGCCCCCTCGAACGTGATATCACATTCCTCGTCGCGGCCCAGCACCAGATAGGGCTGATACAGCCTGATCGGCGGCCCGCCGGCAGCCGTCGTCAGATAGGCGGGAGAAAACGTGTCAGGCACCGCGGGAGGCGAGGGTGGGACAGGTTGTCTGACCTTCGATCCCCGTCGCGGGATTTGCGTGGCGGTGAACGAGTCGAGCGGATTGAACAACGAAATCGCCGACCGCCCTGGTCGCGTCTCGCCGGGGACGCCGGTGTCGACGCCCGCCTGCAGTCGACGGCTGGACGAGTCCAACGCCGCCCGCCGGGCCATGGAACTGGACGAACTCGCTTCGGCCATTTTTTGCCGGCGCTGTTTGTGCGCGGTCAACCGCCGCTGCGCGTCCTTACAACGTTCGACCAACATGGACGGAAAATCAAAGGGGACCAAACTGCGTTTGGCGAACGGCTGCAAGGCGGCCTGCACCTCGGCCGCGGTCTGGAACCGGTCGTCGGGGTTTTTGGCCATCATCTTTTCGACGACGGCAATCACCTCGCGGGGAAGTGTCGGCACAAGTTCGCCGATCGGCTTAGGTGTTTTGGTCAAATGCGCCCGCAGTTTCTCCGGAGTGGTTTTCAGCGGAAACGGCACCCGTCCGCTGAGCAGGAAGTACAATGTGCACCCCAAACTATAAATGTCGGCGCGGGCGTCGACGGAAAAACTTTCGCGGGCCTGTTCGGGGGGAATGAAGTCGTCGGTGCCCAGACAATCATGACCGAAGATCATCGCCAAGGAGAATTCGTCTTCGTCGTCCCGGATCAGCGCGAGGCCAAAGTCCAGAATCTTGACGTTTCCCTCTTTGTCGACGATCAGGTTCGCCGGCTTGATGTCACGGTGCACAAGTCCCCGGCTATGGGCATGTTGCAGCCCGGCAGCTGTCTGGCAGACGAAATCACACGCCTGAGGAAACGCCGTCGGCCCGTTTAAGTCCGATAATTCCTGCAGGTTGATTCCTTCGACATATTCCGTGACGAGAAAGTCGACGTCGCCGGTATGCTCCGCCTTGTAGGCGTGCACGATATTGGGGTGATCTAATTTGCGGCCGGCACGGACCTCCAACTTCATACGCGCCTGCATGCCCACAACGTGCTGAGGCAATGCCGAGAGTACTTTCAGAGCTACGCCCTTGCCGGTGTCCAACTCTTGGGCCGTATAGACCCAGCCCATGCCGCCGACGCCGAGGATTTCCAGGACTTTGTAGTTCCCGACGAAGAACCCGCGGTATCGCCCCTGCATCAACCGGTCGGCCTGAAAGCGCGAGAGCACCCCGTTGAGCACCAGGGTTTTGGCGGCCTCATAGCCGGAGGGCATCTCGTGCAGGCGGAATTTTCGCACCACCGTCTCGAATTGCGGTGGCGGAAGCAATTCGCTCTTCTCGAGCAATTCCAGAAACGAGTTCGTCAGGAGCTGAGACGCCATGCCTCCCTCGCGGTAAACAGCCGGGGTCGGGAACATCATACCGTGAGCGCGGCGGCGATTGCGAGCACAATTTCACCGAGAATTCCCATCTCAGGGAAGATCATAAGCGAAATGCCGCGGCCACGAAAGGCCACCAGGGTGCCGGGAGTCGGCCATTGATGGGGAATTAGGGTAAACCTCTAGAAGATATTATACCCCCGATTCCGCATGAGGCTATGACTGAGAACAAGGGCGGCGTTTCTTCGAGCAACGGTCTCCACTTCGGACGGCATCGCCCCCAATTGAAACGCGATCACCGCGCTCTCGTGATTAAATGCTTTATTTCCTTACGTTTGGGCGATCTGCGCATTGTTGCCCATATCGCTCAGTGGCGGTCCCAATGGCGAGTTCTGGCGTCAATTGTTATAATCAGGGTCTGAAATCCCGACGTTCTCCGATCCGACCCTTCATGGCTGACCGGTATCGCATCCCCTGTCGGCCGCTTGCCGTCTCTCCAGGCGGTTTCGGCCTGCATTTCCAGTGGAGAAGAACCGATGAAGCAAAAAACCCCAGTCATGCCGGACACCGGCGCTGACGACGAAACACCTCCCGAGACGGAAAATCTGGCCGCCCTGCCCAGCGCCCTGCTTCCGCTGCGAGAAGAAGTTTTGGCCAATCTGGCCATGCTGGCCCAGATTCCCGCCCCGACCGGCGAGGAAGCCCAGCGGACTCAGTATATCCTAGACCGATTTGTCGCCGCGGGACTGCCGGAGGCAGGCCCCGATGAAGCGGGCAACGCGGTCGGCTTTCTACCCGGAAAGTCGGGACGCCGCACGGTGATGCTGGTGGCGCATCTCGACACGCCGATTCCCAAAGACGCGGACCACAACGTCTTCGTGCAAGCGGACCGCATCGTCGGCGCCGGCGTCGCCGACAATTCACTGGGCGTGGCGGTGATGTCGATGATCCCCCGCTGCCTGGAGGAATTGGGGATTCACCTCGATTCGAACCTGCAATTTCTCGGCTCGGTCCGTTCTCTGCATCGCGGCGACCACGAAGGTCTGCGATTCTTTCTGGATCATGCACAACGTCCCAGTGACTTCGGAGTGGTGGTCGAGGGAATCGAATTGGGGCGATTGAACACCTTCTCGATCGGGACCGTGCGCGCGGACATTATCTGCGACGTGCGCCCGGAATATGAACGGGGCTACGGTGCCGGCAGCGCGCTCATCGTCTTAAACCACATCATTAATCGACTGCTCAAGATTTCCACGCCCACGCGGCCGTTCACAAAAATCCGTCTGGGGCAAATCAAAGCCGGTGCGTTGTATAACGTGGAACCCAACCATGGAGAACTGGGACTGGAAGTCGTCAGCGATTCCAACGAGATGATCGACCGGATCGTCGGTGAAATCACCGACATCGTCGCCGAGTCCTCCGCCCGCAACGCGATCGACACACGACTGGACTGCTTCTTCCGCCGCGAACCGGGCGGAATTCCCTTCGCACACCCGCTGGTCAAAAGCGTCGTGAATGTGATGTCGCAATTGGAGATTCAACCTGATCAGGCGCACCGCCCGTCCGAGCTTTCGGAATTCATCGCACACGGCATCCCTGCTGTCACGCTGGGAATCACGACGGGCGAAACGCATATCCGCCGTCCGGATTTCGTGATGATCGATCCGATTCTCACCGGTGTCGCCCAAATCATCGGCGTACTGTTGGAGATCGACCGAGGAGCGTGTGATGAACAATGAGGCATGGTTGGCCCAACGGACATTTCACCACTCCAACTTCTGGGATATCAAATGGCTCGTCGAGGAAAAACAGCGCCAGGGCTTGACGATCTCGCTATGCCTACCGACCTATAACGAGGAAAAGACGATCGGCAAGGAGATCGTGATCCTCAAGTCGGAACTCCGCGACCGCTATCCGCTGTTGGACGAAATCGCGGTCATCGATTCGGGCAGCACCGATCGCACGCTGGAAATCGCCGCCAGCTTCGGCGCCGACGTCTACCTTGCCGAAGAACACCTCACCGAGTGCGGCAGCCACCGGGGCAAAGGTGAAAACCTGTGGAAGGCGCTTTACCTGCTCAAAGGGGACATCATCGTCTATGTCGACTCGGACATTAACAACATCCATCCCCGATTCGTGTACGGGTTGCTGGGGCCGCTGATCAAGGATCCCGAGATACACTACGTGAAGGCGTTCTACGACCGTCCGCTGGCATTTTCGCACGGATTGCGCCCCACTGGCGGCGGCCGCGTCACTGAAATCCTCACCCGCCCGCTGTTCAGCCTGTTTTATCCCGAATTGACGGCCATCCTGCAGCCGTTGTCTGGGGAATATGCTGGGCGGCGGTCGATTCTGGAGCAGATCCCTTTCCCCGTCGGCTATGGCGTGGAAACGGCGATGTTGATCGACATCTATGAAAAGCTGGGGATGAGCGGATTCGCCCAGACCGACCTCGACACCCGCCACCACCGCAACCAGGAAACGATCGCGCTGGGGCGGATGTCGTTCGGCATTTTGCGGACGATGTTCAATCGCCTGACCCGCGAGCAGCGCGCCCAGTTTTCGGGGGAACTGCCTAAAATCATGCGGCAGTTCAACGTTCAGGACGGCCATTTCGAACAGGTCGAATACTTGATCGAGGAAATCGAACGCCCGCCCATCATCGAAATAGACGCCTATATGCAAAAGTTCCACCCGGAATTGCAGCCCGCGAACTCGTGATGAATGTCGCAATCCTGCATTATCATCTCAATCGCGGTGGCGTCAGCCGCGTGATCGTGAACCAACTCGCCGCCCTGGACGCCGTCACCCCCGCCGGGCAAACGTGCCGCGTCGCCATCCTGCACGGCGGCCGCGCCGACGGCTGGCCCGACGCATTGGCGGCGGAACTCAAACGCATCGATCTGTCAATTCAAGCTGTGTCCGGCTTGGATTACGACGACCGCGCGGTCGCCGCACCGCAACCGCTGGCCGATAGACTACAACAGGTTCTGGACAGAATCGGTTTCGCTCCGGACAATGCTTTGCTGCACGTCCACAACCATAGCTTGGGAAAAAACGCGTCCTTCCCCGGCGCCGTCACGATGCTGGCTGACCGAGGCTATGGACTGTTGCTGCAGGTCCACGATTTCGCCGAGGACTTTCGGCCCCACAACTATCGCCTGTTGCGCGACGCGTTTGGGGACGACAACGTTCAGGCGATCCAGCTGCCCCAAGCGCCGCACATTCATTACGCGGTCCTCAATCGCCGTGATGAAAAGATTTTGCACTCTGCGGGAATTGCCCCGGAGCGACTGCACTGGCTGCCCAACCCCGTCCCGGCGCTCGGTCCCCGGCCCGACCGCGATGCCGCGCGCGATAAACTGGCTGTGACGTGCGGCATAACCCCCAGCGAAATGTACTTGCTCTACCCCGTGCGGGGTATTCGCCGCAAAAACCTGGGTGAGCTACTGCTTTTCTCAGCAATCGCCGGGCAGGGAGTGCATCCGGCGGTGACGCTCGCACCGCTGAATCCGCGCGAGCGGGCGTATTACGACCGCTGGGAGTCGCTGGCCACCGAATTGCGGTTGCCTTGTCACTTCGATACGGGGAGCGAGGCCAAACTGACGTTTGCAGAAAACCTAGCCGCCGCGGATCGGATCGTCACGACCAGCGTCGCCGAGGGATTCGGGATGGTGTTTTTGGAAGCGTGGCTGGCGGGGCGGGAATTGGTTGGCCGCGATCTCCCGGAAATCACGGCCGATTTTCGCGACGCGGGACTGGACCTGGAAGGATTGTATCCGCGGATCGACGTGCCGGTGGATTGGATTGGCGAAGACGTATTCCGGTCGACGTTCCGCGCCGCATACGACGCCGTTTCGAAATCGTACGGCCGCCCGGCGATTGACGACGAACAATTCGAACACGCAGTGCAGTCCAAAATCGTAAACGGTAACGTAGACTTCGCTGATCTTGATGAGGAATTCCAGGAACACGTCATCCGCCGCATCGCGACGAATTCTGCCGACGGTGACCGATTACTCGGCGACAACCCATGGTTGGACCGCGCAGTCGACGCCGACTTCAAACCTGATCAGGGCCGTATTCACCAAAACGCTCAATTGATCGAATCACAGTATTCGGTGTCCGTCAGCGGATTGCGATTGCGGGAACTCTACCAAAAGGTATTGTCGAGCCCCCGCGGCGCCGTTTCCCGGTCATGCACCGGATCGCTCCTCGACCGGTTCTTGGACCCGCAACGCTTCCGCTCGATTCGCACGTGAGGGCCGGGCGCACGAGAGATGAAAGACATTTCAGCGCAATGGGTGCCAATGGCTTTGCCAGTGCCTTGAAAGCATCCGACAACTCGGAAGCGGCACTGGCAAAGCCAGTGGCACACAAAAGGTATGACCAAGCTCTAACAACGCAATAGCGCCGAAGTAGAAATGCAGAAAACCGTTCGCGACATCATTCGAGAAAACTCCCGCCCGCTGCAGCCGCTCCCCACCGGGCAGCGGACGCGATTGGCACAACTGGCCGGAATTCGAGCGGTGTTGTTCGATATCTACGGCACGCTATTCATCAGCGGCAGCGGCGACATCGGGGCCAGCCAGATCAACAACCAGGCGGATCAAATGCGACGGATTGTGCAGGAAACGTTTCGCGCAACGGGATTGCCGCCTCCCCCGCAGGACGTGGATATTCTGGAACTGAAAAAACAGGCCGTATTGGCATCGCACCACGAATCGCGGGCCGCGGGAATCGAGTACCCGGAGGTGGACATCGTCGAG
>CALFYU010000610.1 GCA_937952455.1 uncultured Planctomycetaceae bacterium | reverse complement strand
ATCAAACTCCAAAGTGGTTTCGCCGACCTGCAGAGAGGATAACCGCGGAAATACGCCATGATCGCCAAAATGAACCATAAATACTTCGCCTTCACCCTCGCGAGCCTTTGGGCCATATCGTCACTCGTAGGCTGTGGAGGGGACGCGAAAGATGATCAGGTCGCGTCGGCGAATTCCGCCGCGGTCGAGAAGCCTCCCGAGCCGCAGAAGACAAAGGCCGCCAAACAGTCGACCAAGGTGTCAGAAGCGCCGATCGAATTGGGGCCGCGGGAGCAATATGTCGCCGGCGGGTCCCCCGAAACCGAACGCAGAGGCGAAGATTGGCCACAATTTCTCGGCTGGGGAGAGGATTCCATCTCCGAAGAAACCGGGCTGCTCAACGAATGGCCGGAAGACGGGCCGCCGGTGTTGTGGACGATGCGGATCGGCAGCGGATATGCCGCTCCGTCGATTATGGGAAACCATCTGGTGCTGTTTCATCGCCAGGGAAACGAAGACGCCGTTGAGTGTTACACGGCCGACACGGGCGAGTGGCTGTGGCGGGAGACATTTCCCACCGATTTCGTAGATCCTTATGGCTATAGCAACGGCCCCCGCTGCACGCCGCTGGTCACCAAAGACAAAGTGTATGTATTCGGATCGAACGGCCGGCTGAGTTGTTTAAATCTCGAGGACGGCCGGGTCATTTGGACCCGCGATACGAATGAGGAGTTCGACGTTCCGCAAGCGTTCTTCGGAGTCGGCAGCACACCGGTGCTGGAAGGGAATCTGCTGCTTGCCAGGGTCGGCGGGCAAGCCATCGCCGGCGTCGTGGCGTTTAATGCCCACACCGGTGAGACGGTCTGGGAAAACGTGGGCACCGACGCCTGGGACATGAAAGGCAAACCAGGACAGGGGGATCCCAAACTCGCCAGCTATTCGTCGCTCGTCGTCCGCGAAATCAACGGCAAACGGCACCTGTTGGCACTGATGCGGCCCGGGCTGGTTTCGCTCGATCCCCAAACCGGCGAGCTGAACTTCTCCTATTATTTCCGCTCGCGGCTGCACGATTCGGTGAATGCCGCCATGCCGATCGTGGTGGACGACCAGATTTTTCTCACGGCCGCCTACGGCGTCGGGTCGGTGCTGCTTAAGGTTAGTGAAGATGGCAAATCGGTCGAAGAGGTCTGGAAAAACGCCGACAACATGCGGGCGCACTGGACCACGCCGATTTATCACGAGGGCTACCTGTATGGGTTCAGCGGCCGGCACGAGATTCCCTCCTCGCTACGGTGCATCGATTGGGCGACCGGCGAGTTCCAGAGGATGACCGATGAGGAGGAAGATGGCGCCGGGCTAGTCAGCCCCCGCGCCGGCTCCAGTTCCGTCTAACCGAAATGGTACGGCCGCGGTTCGGCCGTGATGGCCGAGGGAAAGCTCATCGTGCTGGGCGAACGGGGCACGCTGGCCTTGGTGCCGGTTGACCCCGAAAAATTCACGGAGATCAGCCGCGTCAAGTATCCCGAAATGAAATACCCCAGTTGGACCGGTCCGGTTCTCTCGCGCGGGCGGCTGTACATCCGCTGCGAAGACAAGATTGCCCAGCGCGGCGGGTATTATCTGCTGTGCGTGGACCTATCGTCCGGGTCGGGAACGTAGCGAGCGTCGCAGGCCAACCGTCGCTTATCGCCCATTGTGCGGGGCGCACTCCAATGAACAAAGGCCGCGCGCAGAGACGTAAAGAAAAATGTGGATTTCGATGCGTATGCCTTGGGGAGCGCAGCGGCGTTGTGTGACGTGATCTTACAGTGCGTCCAAGCCGCCAGTCGCCCCCGTTCAATGACTGTTTTTGACGGTGCGACGTTGCTTAGGCCGGTTCGAATTCGCCGCGGGAGCCTTCGTGGATCAGTTCCCGCACGCGATCGGGGTCGGGGATGCCGCGGACGTAAATTTCCACGCCCGATTGCCCGGCACTGGAAATGCCGACATTTCCGACTCCCATGATCCGCTGCAGAAACGTCTGCGCCACTTGCACGTTGCGGACGTTTTCGTGCGTAACCTCGTTGGTGTATTTGGAGAACACGCCCCGCCTAAGCGTCGTGCGTTCCTCGGTGATGATCAACGTGGTACCCAGCGTCTGGATGTACCAAATCAGCAGCATCACCAAGCCGATGCCAAAAGCGGCGATCAACAGGCAGCAGACGATGAAATAAATCGGCCGGTTGCGGAACATCGACGGATGTTCTTCGTACAACACGTCTTCGATGTTATCTTTTGGCGGCATGTTGGTTGTCCGTACTACTTACGATCCGAAGTCTCGCATCCTGCACTACTTTTTTGCGGCGAATTTTGTTGATATTCGAGTGTGCAGGGGCGCTTGGAAAATCGACGATCAGCGTTCCGGCCAATTCGATTATGTCGGATGTCATTGGGTCATTTAACTCGACAAGCACCGCCGTGCACGACGGCAAGTCGTCGGTTTGGGAGTTGCGGTTTCACACCTGAAAAATCTGTGTGTTATCCGTGTTCATCCGTGGCTAAATGAACTCGGCCATTTTCGTTGCGGCTCTGCCGCGCAGCGATATTTCGGTGGAGACTAATTCTTAAGGCTCCACCGCAGATAGCTCTCGATAAACACCTCTAAATCGCCGTCCAAAACACGAGTCGGGTTCGACGAGGTCTGCATGGTGCGGTGATCTTTGACCTGTTGTTGCGGGTGCAGCACATACGACCGGATCGTCTCGCCGCCAAAACCGATGCGGGATTTGTCCCCTCGTTTCGCGGCCAATTCGTTGTCCCGTTTCTCCTGCTCGATCTGATACAGCTTGGCCTGCAACATCTTTCGCGCAGTGGCCCGGTTTTTGTGCTGGCTCCGGTCGTCCTGTCGCTGCCCCACCACTCCGTTCGGCGCGTGCGTCAGACGGATGGCGGACGAAGTCTTGTTGTCTTGCGGCCCTCCAGCCCCGCTAGCGCGATACGTGTCCTCGCGTACGTCCTTGTCCCAGTTGATGTCGATGTCAAAGTCGTCTTCCATTTCCGGCACGACGTCGACAGCGGCAAACGACGTCTGCCGGCGCCCGGCCGCGTCGAAGGGGCTGATGCGGATCAGCCGGTGGTTGCCGACCTCTCCTTTGAGGTAGCCGTACACATAATCACCGCGAATGGCGATCGTGGCGCTGCGAATGCCGGCTTCTTCCGCCTCGGAGATTTCAATCAACTCCGAATCGTATTCGCAGGTTTCCGCCCAGCGCTGATACATCCGAAAAAGCATCGCCGCCCAGTCGGACGCGTCGGTGCCCCCCTCGCCGGCTTGGATGCTGACATAGGCGTTGTAGGCGTCCTCGGGACGGCTCATCATCGCCTTGAGTTCCATCGCTTCCAGACGGGATTCGACCTTCTGGGAAAGGCTCTTTAACTCCGCGGTGCTCTCGCCCGATTCGTCCTCGTCGGCGAATTCCATGAGCACCTGGATGTCATCGGATTGCTCCTCCAATTCCGAAAGCGGTTTAATCGTCAGCGTCAGCCGCCGCAATTCACCGACCAGCGCTTGCGCCTTCTCCTGGTCGTCCCAAAATCCGGGGGCCGCCATCAGTTCGTTGATTGCTTGAGATCGAGACCGTTTGCCGGCCACGTCAAAGAGAGTCTCGCAGCTGGACGATGCGATCCAAAATTCCCTGACAGGTGCCGCGCAATTCGCTATCCATCGATTGATCACTCCGTTTCGTTTCGGTGCCCGCTTAGGCGAGGGCGATCTCAAAGAATTGTATGCTGTGAAGCGTTGGCCTAACGCGGCACTGCTCGACAAGCCAGCAGTAATACCCGGCAGGCCGAGGGGCTGTTAACGCAGGCCGATTCCTTCGTAATGAAATCCTAGGGCCTGCATCTTAGCGGGGGTGTAAAGATTTCGCCCGTCAAAAATAACCGGCTGCGTCAGATTTTCGATCATCCGGTCGAATTTCGGATTGCGGAATTCGTTCCATTCGGTATTGATGGCCAGTGCATCCGCTCCGTCCAGCGCGTCGTATTGGTTTTCCCAATAGGTCAGCTTGTCACCGTACAACTGCTTGACGTTCTCCATCGCCACTGGATCATGTACGCGAATCTTGGCCCCTTCAGCCAACAATTGATCGATCAACACCAGAGCCGGCGCTTCGCGGATGTCGTCGGTGCGGGGTTTGAAGGCCAATCCCCAAATGGCGATCGTGCGGCCGGAAAAGTCACCGTCGAAATAACGTCGCAGTTTGCCGAACAACACCGACTTTTGCGCCTGATTGACCTCATCGACTGCAGAGAGCATTCGCGCGGGGACGTCGTGCGCCGCCGCCACGGAGGCCAGTGCCCGCACGTCCTTGGGAAAACAGGAGCCGCCGTAGCCCACACCGGGGAATAAGAACGCAAAGCCGATGCGGGCGTCGTGGCCGATGCCGCGGCGGACGTCGTTAATGTCCGCACCCACGCCGTCGCAGACGTTGGCCATTTCGTTGATGAAGCTGATTTTGGTGGCCAGCAGGCAGTTGGCGACATACTTCGTCATCTCCGAGCTTTCCAGCCCCATGGAGAGGAACGGCTTTTCCGTCCGCAAAAACGGCTTGTACAACTCGTGCAGCACATCCGCGACTTCCGGCCGTTCGACGCCGACCACTACGCGATCCGGTTTGGTGAAGTCGTCGATCGCGCAGCCCTCTTTGAGAAACTCCGGGTTAGAGCAGACGTCGCACTTCCGTCCGGTGAGTTCCTGAAGTCGCACAGAGACGGCGCGGTTGGTTCCGACCGGCACAGTGCTCTTGACGACGACGACGCAGTCCTCCGGCAGGATCGGTGCCAACGTGTCGACGACCTTCCAAAAGGCGGACATATTCGCCGAGCCGTCGTCGTCCTGCGGGGTGCCGACGGCGATGAAGGCGCATTTGGCCCCCTGGACTGCTTCGGCCAGTTCGGTCGTGAAGTGCAATCGCCCGGCTTTGGCGTTGCGTTTGACCAATTCCTCCAGGCCCGGTTCAAAAATCGGCACCTCCCCGCGGCGGAGCATGTCGACTTTTTTTTGATCGATGTCGACGCACGTCACATCATTGCCACTTTCGGCGAAGCAGGTCCCCGTCACCAGACCGACGTAACCGGTCCCCACCATTGCGATCTTCATTCGTTGTAGCCTTTGTTATTCAACGTGGTGTCTGTAGTCCTGACCGTTTCGCGCCTCGGGGCAGGCGCGATCGTCTGCCGGAATCTATGCCAGCCGTTTGCCGTATTGTTGTTCGTAATACTTCTGATACACGCCGCTTCTGATGTGGCCGGTCCATTCGGCGTGTGACAAATACCAATCGATCGTGTCCTTAAGTCCCTGTTCAAAGTCGACCTGCGGCCGCCAGTTCAGCTCCCGCTCCGCCTTGCTGGAATCGATCGCATATCGCAAATCGTGTCCGGGGCGGTCGGTGACATATTTTATCAGGCTTTCCGGTTTGTTCAGCAGCTTCAGGATCGCATGCGTGATTTCCAGATTCGTCCGTTCGTTGCCGCCGCCGAAATTATAGACCTCGCCGACTTCACCTCTTCGCAGCGCCGCGTCGATCCCGCGGCAGTGATCGTCGACATGAATCCAGTCCCGCACGTTTTTTCCCGTTCCATACACCGGCAGCTTCTCGTCGGCCGATGCATTGGAAATGAACAGCGGAATCAGCTTCTCCGGAAACTGGAACGGACCGTAATTGTTCGAACAACGCGTGATGATCGCCGGAAAACCGAACGAGTGATGGTAGGCATTGACCAACAAGTCCGCCGCGGTTTTGGATGCGGAGTAGGGGCTGCTGGGGGCGAGGGGAGTCGTTTCGGTAAAATACCCGGTCTCGCCCAAGCTGCCGTAGACTTCATCAGTCGAAACCTGGACATATCGGCCTATATTGGCAGCGCGGCACGCGTCGAGCAGCACCTGCGTGCCGACGATGTTTGTTTGGATGAACGGGCCGCTGTCGAGAATCGAACGGTCGACGTGGCTTTCGGCCGCGAAATTGATGACCGCATCGATTTCGTTGCTCTCTAAGATACGTGTGACGTGGTCGCGGTCGCAGATATCGCCCCGCGAAAACTCGTAGCGAGGGTTTTCCTCGACGTCCTTGAGGTTTTCCAAATTGCCGGCATACGTCAGCAAATCAAGATTGATGATCGACACGTCGTCGTACGTCTCGAGTTGCTGCCGGATGAAATTCGATCCGATAAATCCGCAGCCGCCGGTGACCAAAAGATGCATCGCCTCTTCCCTCAGAAATTCAGTCGCCGCGTGATCTCAGAGGCG
>CALFYU010000609.1 GCA_937952455.1 uncultured Planctomycetaceae bacterium | reverse complement strand
CCAAACGGGAGTTTTGCGACGCATGACGCATCTCAAAATCGGCCGACGGACCAACTCCGGAGATTCTCATTTTTGATAATTTGCCGGCGAACCCGAAAAACCCGGTGTGCGGCGATTGGCCCCCTCGCCGGACGCCGACTATAATTTTTGAGTGCGCCCGCCGGCGCCGCAAACGGCCGTGATTCTTGATTTTGACCAGTGGGGAAGCTGCTACGATGACGATTTCAGTCACCGACTATTTCAAAACCCGCAAAGCGGACCGCAAAAAAGAGACCCGCTATCTGGCGGTGATCAATAAGGACTCCTGCACCTCGTGCAACTCCTGCGCGACGCAGTGCCCGGTGGACTGCATTTATGAAGTTGTCAGCCATATTCCCTCGGAAAGCTATCACCAAATCGACACCTCGCGATGCATCGGTTGCCAGATGTGTTATCGCGTCCCCGCCGAGAGCAACGACCACTACAACCTCGAAATTTGCCCCTGGAACGCGATCGACATGCTTCACAACCCCAACGTGAAGCCGGACGACGTGTCGGTCCTCGAACCGTATTACCGCGGCAGCGAAACCGAGTTGCACTGGCCCAAGCTCGAAGAATATGCCTATCAGTTCTTCCTCGACGGCGAGGTATTTCTGCCGGTGGGAGAAACGGAGTTGATCAGCTACATGCCGCCGCTGGCCGCTGCTGATTGGTTCCTCACACCAGATGAGAATGCCGCGTTGATTGTCGAGGTCCCCGGCGGCGACGACTTTGTCCGCTACCGCGCCACCGAAGAAGGCCGGGCCATTCTTGACGCGGTCTTCGAGGACTACGACCGGATTTTCCTGGACTGAGGCACAAACGTGTGAATCGCGGCGGTCACGGCCCACACGTTGCGAAGGCGGTTCCGTGAGAGTTCTCGTTTCCGAAACTGAGATTCAGGCCGCCATCGCCAAACTCGGCGCCGAGATTCACAACGAATATCGTGACCGTCCGCTGACCGTAGTTGGCATTCTGACCGGCAGCGTGATCTTGCTGGCCGACCTGATTCGCCGGATTGACCTCCCGCTGCGCGTTGGATTGCTGCAAGCCGCCAGCTATCGGGGCAAAACAACTGCCGGCGGCGCCCTGGAAATCAATCCCGAATTTGCGCCCGACATCGCTGACCGCGATGTCTTGCTTTTGGACGACATTCTCGATACCGGTCAGACCCTCACACAATTGGTGGAACAGGTCCGCCAACTGCGGCCACGCAGCATTCGCACGGCGGTCCTGCTGTGGAAACACGAGCGGACGACGTTCGACGTCGAGCCGGACTACTTTTGTTTCCGCATACCGGATGAGTTCGTTGTCGGTTACGGTCTGGATTACGACGACCACTTTCGCAACTTGCCCTATATCGCCGCCCTGGACGATGCCGACATCGCCGCCACGGATCGTTGACCATGTCTGATTCTGCCGCCACCGCCGAAGTGGTCACGCCTCGCGGGCGGGGCGCCGTGGCCACGGTTGTGTTCACCGGCGACGCCGGGCTGTTGGACGAACGGGCGTTATTTCGCGCCACCAACGACCTGCCCGTCGCCCGGCAGGAATTGCAGCGAATCCTCTATGGCGCGTGGGGCCGGGAACCAAGCGAACAGGTGGTCCTCTGCCGTACGGCGGCCGATCGTTTGGAAGTCCATTGCCACGGCGGGGAGGCCGCCGTCCGCCGCATCCTGGCCGACCTGCAGGAAGCGGGCTGCGCGACGACGGCCTGGGAGCACCAATGGAATTCGCGAGCAGGTACTTTGGCTGCCGAATGCGAACAAGCGGTCGCCCATGCGCCCACGCTTCGCACGGCCGCCATTGCGCTCGATCAACAAGCCGGCGCGCTGCGGGCTGCCTACGAGCAATTACGAATGAAAATCTGGGACGCGCCGACGCGCGGAAAATTGCAGCAGCAACTGGATACTCTGCTGCAACGGGCCGAATTCGGCCGGCATCTCACCCAGCCGTGGAGCGTGGTCCTCGGCGGGCAACCGAACGTGGGAAAATCGAGCCTCATCAATGCGCTGGTCGGGTTTTCGCGCGCCGTGGTGCACGACCGCCCCGGCACGACGCGGGACGTCGTCACGGCCGAAACGGCCCTCGACGGCTGGCCGATTCGCTTCGCTGACACGGCCGGCATCCGCGAACAGGCCGAACCGATCGAAGCGGCCGGCATTGAATCCGCGAAGTCCCAATTCGCCGCCGCCGATTGCCGGATTTTGGTGTTCGATCGCTGCGTGC
Organism: uncultured Planctomycetaceae bacterium; assembly: GCA_937952455.1. GTDB lineage: Bacteria > Planctomycetota > Planctomycetia > Planctomycetales > Planctomycetaceae > Symmachiella. Next base: position 21,390 of record CALFYU010000609.1, on the reverse strand, counting down.
CGCCCGACGATGCGGCCCGCGCCCTGTTGGCGAGTTGGCCCGACGCGATTGTCGTTGCCAACAAATGCGACCTGCCCGATGCGTGGGAGGCAGCGTTGCCAGCGGCGGCGTTGCGCACGTCGGTGATAGGGCGGCAGGGCATCGACGAATTGGCCGCCGCCGTTGTCCACCATCTGGTTCCCGCGGCACCGCCCCCCGGAACACCCGTGCCGCTGACGCAACGTCAGGTGACTCTGCTCGAGTCCGCGCAGCAGGCTCTCGCCGATCAAAACCACGCGGCCTACAACGATGCGATCGACAGGTTGATCACGGGAGAGCTATAAGCCATCGACCGGTTCCCGACGGCGCTGATCAATTGGACCGGTCCAGCAGCCAATACACGGCCGTTCCGACCGCCATCGTTCCCAGACCGGCGACGGCAACCGCCGGGGTCTGGTAGACGACCATCCCCACGATCCACAGCGTAAACGCGATAAACAACAGCGGCGTGAGCGGATAACCCGGCATGCGAAACGCGGCGCGGTCCTCTGGAAATCGCTGCCGCAGCACAAATAGGCCGGCCACTGTCAGAGCCGAGAATAGCGACAGCGTAAACCCGACATAGGTCATCAGCGTCTGCAGATTGCCGATAACGATCATCGCGATCGCCACTGCCGCCTGGACAGCCAACGCCACCTTAGGCCCGCCGCTGCCGCGGGCGGCAAACCAGTGCAACTGAGAAAAGTCCTGGCCCACCGTTTCATAGACTCTGGAGCCGGTCATGATCAACGCCCCGGCCATCGACACCAGCCCCAGCGCGATGAGCAGCGACATCCAGCGGGCCGCCGCGGCGCCGAACAATCCCGACATGGCGGTGTGCGCCACCGCCTCCTGCCCCGCCAATTCCGCCGCCGGGACGGCCGTCAGATAGACTACGTTCAAACCCAGATAAAGCACCGTGACGATCAACGTCCCCAACCCCAGCGCAATCGGCAGGTTCCGCCGCGGTTCGCGAATCTCCCCGGCAACATAAGCCGCCGCATTCCAGCCGGTGTACGAGTAAGAAATGTAAACCAGCCCGATCGCAAAGCCGGGCGACAGCATGGCGGCGCCCAGTGGACGCGTGTCATCCGTAATCCGCGACCAGTCGCCTTGCGATATGCCGGCGACAATCAGCGCCGCAAGCAGTGTGACCTTAAATACCGTAAACAGGTTCTGAAACCGGCTACCGTGTGCGACATGCAGCAAATGAATGAATGTCAACAAAAGAACGAGCGCGATGGCGATCCCCTGGGTGATGGAATCCCTGGATAGCAAGGACGTCGCTTCCGGCTCGCCGTACCCACCGGGGATGACGGTTTCCAGATACTTGGCAAACGCCAACGCCGTCGCCGCAATCGGTGCGCAGAACCCAACGATTAACGAAACCCAGGCCGACGTGAATCCGATTGCCGAGTGAAACAACCGGGAGAGGCTATGATACTCACCTCCGTTACGCGGCAGACAGGCGGCCAATTCATCGTAGGCCAGTGCACCCAACAGCGCCCCGACTCCCCCCAGAAGCCAGGCCAACAGAATCGCCGGCAGCGACGGCACATCGCCGACCATGAACCCCGTGGTCGTAAAGATGCCCGTACCGATCATGCTGGCCACCACCAGCAAAGTGGCCGTCACAACCCCCAACGGCCGTTCTGCAGTGGCCAGTGGCCGGTGGTCAGTGGTCAGAGATGGCTCCGCGGCGGAAGTGTTTGGGTCAGTGGTGTCGGAAGAGCACATTACGTTCTCTTATACCAGCCTACGATGGGAATGACGACATTCTCCGAATGTGGCCAACACCATTTTTCACTGACTACTGGCCACCGACCACTGGCCACTCTCAAACCTCCAACCCCCGCTCAATCCGAATCTCTCGCACGCGGTCCAACACGGCGTTCACCAATTCACCGTTGCGGCGAATGGCGATGAATTCGCCGACGTTGACCGCAAAGTTCACCGACACGGTCACAATGACGGCCCATAGGTGAATCCGCGCCGGGGTCAGGCCGCCCCAGCCATCGAATTTCATCAGCGACGCCGGATCGGCCGACACGCCGGTGAGCATCATGCCGATCAGCAGCGCGAAACAGACGGTCATTGCCGGGTAGGCGGTCCATTTGAGCTTCATATTTCGCTCGCGGTACTCCGGCCCCAATTCGTACGCCGTGCAGGTTTCCTCCAGCCAGCGGCCGGTCCCCATAAAATAAGTGAGCAACAGCGCATGGCAGAAACAGCACAAGATGATCGCGAACAGGCCGAATTTCATGTGGAAGGAAACGGCATCCTGCACGGCGATATCGGTGGCGTCGCCGATATTCCAGCCGCGATAAATCGCATAGGCCAGCACGGCCGTTTGAGCGGTCACTAAGGAGAGAAAAATACGCGACACGACGGGGGCTTTACATGAATGTGGACGTTAAATTTCGATCTAGACGTCCAATTCTAGCCAATCGCTCCGTCATCGTACAGAATCCCGGCAACGTCTTCTCGGTCGAGCGGCCTGCCGACTAACCGGCCATCAGTCACCACGCCCGCCATCGGTGGAATGAAACTCTTCCCACCGCTGCCAGGCGTACGTCCATTCCATCCACATCCGCATGAAGGACCACATCAGCCGCATCTTTGCCAGTTGCGGTCCGTCTAAGCGCGACTGTTGTTCCATGCTGTTGCGGACGGCGTCGGCCAGATTCCACCGCTGGGCCAGTTCGTGCCCCACGCCGTCGCAGGAGAGGTCCGGGGCTTCGTCCTCGGTCTCCAACACGAAGCCCGTCGCCTCGGCCATCACAAACAGTTCGAACAGCCGCTCCCGATAGGGATCAAGCTCCAACGGCTGTTGCTCTTGATCGGCTTCAAGAATCAAGGTTTCGATACGGTCAATGATGTCGCGGGCCAGTTGTTCACCGGCGGTCAATTGGTCGGGCATACTTTAGCTGACAGTAGACAGTAGGCGGTAGACAGAACCAAGCCGACGGCTTTGCCGTCGCACTCAGCGTAAAACGATTCGATGAGTCATCGTAAATACTAGCGGTAGCGGCGTGTTTTCTTTTTGCCGCTGGTGACGATCAGGTATGCTAACACACCGACGAAGGCCAGTGTTAAAACACCGGCAATGAGTAGTGTGAGATTTCCGGAACTTTCAGGAGCGGCTGCCGAGGGCGCGGCGACTGCTTGGGATTGACCGTCGGCGGCGTCCTGGGGCGTCTGAATCGCTTCGGGAGTCTCTTCGACGACGGCGACAACGCTAGTGGGGCGCGTCAGATCAGGTGGAACCGCTCGGCCCAAGTCCGTGTGGATGTCTTTGTTGAGCGTGTTGAACTTCGACCACCAGGGGGTGCCGCTAATGTCCGCGCCGGCGCGGACCGTGCTCGTGATGTCCAATAGCGACATCTCCAACAGCCGCACCTGCTCATCCGTCGCGGCTTGTGCCAACCCCAACTGCCGGCGGCAATAGGCCAGCCAGTATCGCGATTCGGCGAACATCTCCACGAACTCTTCGTTCTTCTGCTCATCACTGCCCTGCAGCACGGCGGTCATCAGTTTTTGCGACAGCAGACCCCAACCCCAGATCACCTTCTCGCCCCCTCCGGCTGCATTAACGCCGCCGATGGCTGCGGTGAGATGGGCACCGGCGCCCGCCGGGTCGGCCTTGGCCCAATCAGTCAGCAGCATGGCGGCCTCCATCTGCACATCGATGGCGCGGGGTCGCTTGGTAAGAATCTCCGTGACCAGTTGTTGGGCTTGTTCAAATTGCCCCTGATAGTGCAGCGCACGGACCAGCCGCAATTTCAAATCGGCGACCTGGCTGGCCGTCGCCAACGTGGGATCGGCTTCATAACGCTTCAGGGCATCGGAAAAGACAGCGGCGGAACGAGAGAACTTGTCGATCGCTTCGGCCGGCGGCGGAAACTTGCCATTACTCAGCCCCTGCCCCAGATCAAAATAGGTCAGACCCACCCAGTACAACGATTGAATCGTTTGATTGTCGCGCTCGTACATGGCCGTCAGAAAATCCTCGAACGACTTCACGACCTCGGGCAAGCGAGGATCATTGCGGCTGCGGAGACGCCCCACCTCCTCCTGCAATTGTTTTCCTAATTGTACGAGCTGTCCGATCAGCGCATCGCCGCTGCCCATGCCCTCTAAGTCCCTGAGCACCGCTTGTGCCTTGGGGATGTCCCGCGTGCCGACATAGGCCCGCAGCGCCTGTTGATAGGCGGCGGTGGCGAACTTGGCACTTTTGATCCCCTGCTCCGGCCGCGCACCGGTAGCGGCGACCTGCGGCAGAACAGGAGATTTTCCACCCGCCAATAGTTCCACGGCCGCGGGGAAGTCGCCGGTTTCATTCTGAATCATGGCCAAGGTCAGCTTGGCGTAGACCAGCGTTTCCGACGGCGCGGCGTCGGCGGGCAAGTTTTCCTGCTTCTTGGTGATCCCGGCCACCAACAATTGCCGCGCCTGGTCGATCCACTCTTGTTTGGTCTTATCGTCCACGGCCGCTGCATCGGATGGCGCAGCGGCGACGTAGGCGTTCCAATACGCCTGCCCGGCCTTCAATTGCGCGTCGAGGTATTGATCAGATGACTTGTCGACCTCTTGGAAATATTTCGCCGCTTTTTCAAATTGCTTGAGTCGATTGTAGAATTCGCCCAGCCGCATCCGCGCGTCGTCGGCTTTGGGACGCTTGGGCCACGTGGTGGTGATCAATTCGGCCATCTCGATCACCGGACGCAGTTCGGCGGCTTCGGCCTCGGGCGCGGCGGCAGGATCGCGATTGGCGTTGAACGCCTCGATATAGGCGGTCATCGATAGATAGGCAGCATCCAGCGCCACGTCGGGCGTGGCGTCCTTGTACCGACGGGCGATGAACTCCCCGATCACCGCCGCGTCATATTCGCGATCATCCAGAAAGAAATAGGCAACCGCCAGCAGATAGCGTGCCTGGTTGAGGTCCTTGGCCTCCGTGTCGTCATCGGCCAGTCGCAGGGCGATATTCAAGATCCGCGCCGCCTCGGTAACCACTTCCGCACGTTCCTGCTCGATGGTCGCGACGGCTTTCGCATCGCCCCGCGCCTGGGCGTCGCGCAGTTTGTCGTTGATGCCGTTGATCAGTTTGATCTGCGACAATCCCAGCCCGAGCGCGACTTCAAATTCCTCAGGGTCTTTGTCCGCCAGATTCAGGTGGGCGGCGATGATCCGCTCCTTGTCCGACGCCGCGTCTCGCAGTTCGATCGAATGCGACTTGATGTATCTCAAGTCGTCGATCGCGTCCCGCAGCATTCGATTTCGCTCCCGCTCCTCGGTTTTCTCGTCCTTCGCCAGAGACTCGCGGGCGACGACGCGTTCCCACAAAATCCCCACGTGGTCCCGCGAACCGTGCCGCTGTCGACCGCGATCCTTAAGCCACGCATCGGCCTCCTTGATCACTAGGGCCGAGTCATTGCGGGCGTTCAGACAGGCCATGCGGAATCGTTGCACTGCGTCTTTGAGATTGGCCAGCGATTCGTTCTCACCTGGATGACCCAATAATTCGTTGTACAGGCCCAACGCCTGGCGGGTTTCGCCCAACTCTTCGTAGCACTTTCCCTGCCACATCCGAGAATACAGCCCCACAATCATGCCGTGATATTTGGCATGGATCTCCTCAAACTCGTTGGCCGCCTGCTGCAACAGTTTCTTGTTCTCGTCGGAACCATCGTCATAGGTTTCAGATTCATAAAACGTCACATGGGCCAAATTGAACTGGGCTTGCAGATAATTCTGCTCGACCTGGCGCCGCTCCTCAAACAACTGGGGGAATTGCCGTTCATCAATGTGGACGTCGAATTTATCGTACGCGGCCTTGTGCTGCGCAACCGCCTTGGCGAAGACGTCCCGGGCTTGGCGAAAATACTCGCGGGCCGACTGACGCAACTCATCTTTGTTCCGCGCATGAGCCAGCGAGCGGGATTGAAACACATCCACCCGCCCCTTCTGCACGAACACCTGACCCAACTCGCTATTCGCCTGCGCAGCTCGCTCGTGGTTAGGATGTTCTTTGAGAAATCGCTCGAGTTCGCCGCGCGCCTGATCCAGTTGGGTATGCTGCGCAGCCGACGCCGACGAGTCGCGTACTTCTTCCAGCAGCGTCAGCCCCCGCTCCAAGGGCAGGATTTGCCGAATTTCATCCGGAAGATCCTTACGCTCTGCAAGCTGATCCAGATACAGCAAGGCATAGTCGTAATAAGTCCGCTCACGCAATGCGTTGAGAAACTCCAGACGCCTGTCAGCCGCGGGCTGATCCTCAGCGTGGGCGACGGTCGTCAACAATAGACAAATCGGCAGGAACCAACCGAATTTCATGATCACCTTCCGAGCTCTCGAAAACAATTTGGCACGACGGCGCCCCGCCAAGATGGCCGTTACCGTTTAGCCACAGATAAACACCGATAAAACCTAGCGCGGCAATGCCGCAACCAAAATGGCTGTGTTTATTCAGCCACGGATGGAACACGGATAAAACACAGATTTTTCAGGGACAAATCCGCAAGTCCCAAACCGACGGCTTGCCGTCGTACACGGCGATGCTTGTCGAGTAAATTGGCCCAATGACATCCGACAAAAAAATTGGTCGGAACGTGCACTGTCAATCTTCGAATTGCCCTTTGCACACTCAAATATCAACAAAATTCACCGCAAAAAAAATTGCGCAGGATACAATATTTTGTAACTTTAGTAGCACGGATGAAAAACGGATTTCCTGACGTGAAAGGAAAGTCCCCAACCGACCGTTTGCGATCGCTCTGTGCGATCCGTGGCGGACGACGTACCGCTGGGGATTCGCGCACGGCACACGGACTTCGACAGCGAAAACTGCAAAAAACGCGCCACGGCTCCTTTATCAGAATATAACCCGCCTCGTCGCAAGGCAACTCGCGGCGCGTTCCATCGGCCGAATCGGCGCCGGCGACAACAGGTCGCGGATTCCGAATCGCGCCGCAGTTGCCTATAATAGGCATAACGGCTTCATCTTCCTTGAATTCACGCCGCACGACTCCCTTTCATGCGATTTCACCGAACCGACGGCCCTGCACCGTATCTCAACGGCCGCGATCAACGACGATTGTTGTTGATGGTGGGGATGCTGATGATCGTGATTCTGGGCGTCGAATTCACGGCCCGGCCCGAAAGTTGGTACTGGCTCACCGGTCCCCTAGCCGAGGAGGACGGGCGTCGATCAAATGATTCTAAAGACGCTCCTGTGCCGCTCCAAGAAGAACCGTTGCCGCCCGGTGCGTTTCGCTTGGCTGCAGCCGTCCCGGCTGCCGAGCCGGCGGAGAATTCGCCCCGAGTGGTGGACGCTGATCCAGCGCGTCTCGATCCCGAGTTGGTGGCCGGTGTGCACGACAATTCCTTGGGCATTCGTAACGACGAATCGGCTGCGTATTACAAAATCCTTGCGCAGGCGAGGAGATTCTCCCAAACAGAGCTGGATTCCGCTGCGGCTGATCATGTCACGTTTGCGCAGATGAATGCGGATCCGGACGACTTTCGCGGGCGCCTCATCACGCTCCGCGGGCGTCTCAAACGGTTGACGCCGATTCCGGCGCTGGAAAATGATTTTGGCATCGAAACGGTCTATGAGGCGTGGATCGTGACTCCCGACTCCGGCAGCGATCCGATCCTTCTGCATTTCACTGAAATCGCCGACGGGACGCCGACCGGGATGAACTTGGACGTCGGCTGCCGGTTTACAGGGTATTTTTTCAAGAAATACGCCTTCGTCGCCCGCGACGGCCCGCATATTACGACGATGCTCCTGGGTAAGCGGCTTGAGGGATTACCGGTTGCCGCGAAAACACCCGAATTCGGATTGGCCCCGTACATCGTAGCCTTGGCTGTCTTCATGGGGTCGGTGTTGGTCTTCGCGGTTTGGCGCTATTCCGTCGGCGACCGCCGATTCCGCCGCGCCCACCTGGCCCGCATCCAACAGGCAACCCATAGCATTCCCGCGGATTTGGACATCAGCACCGGCGGTGAGGCGGAAGTAAAAAGCCCCGATGCCTGACGCGATACTCCGTGTTCTTGCGTCCCGGGAGCCGCGCGCCGCATACGACACGAATACGCAGGTCAGAGCGCGAATTACACCCCACTTCCCAACGCAGCTCGGCGGGAGCCGCGCCCTTCCGGTGATCCGCTCAGAGGTAGGCCTGCCTTACGCGGCGTAGCCCCATTCCTCGAAGCTCTTCCGCCAAGCGCGGGAAATCGTGGCCCGCAGCTTCGGCTCGATGTCAGGATGCGAATTTTTCTTGTAACCCGAAATCCCGTCGACATAACGCTGCAATTCGGCCTGCACCGCGTTGAAATCGGGCAGGTTGAGAGTTTCGTACGCTTTGCGCATTTCCCCGACGGGATCGGCGTCGAGCGCTTGGTAAGAGACTTCGTGAAACTGCCCCGAGGGAATCAATTCCCGCTCTTCGAAGAACGCGTCGTACATCTCCTTGTACTGCCGGATCAGATGATCGTCCAACGCGCCGAAGTCCCGCACCTGCAACCGGTGCCAACGGTCCCAGCCGGTAATCAGGCCCCGCGTGGAACGGAAGACTTTGTAAGGATCCCGGTGGATGTGGATGAACTTCGCACCGGGAAACATTTCAAGCAGCAGCTTAATGCGGCAGGTATGCGGCGGCGACTTGAGCACCATCGGCCGTCCGTACTTCCAGGTGAGTTTTTTGAGAAACAAGGTCAACGCGTCGCGCCACTGCTGCAATTGCTCGGCCGGCACGTCGCGCATCGTCAAATAGCGATGATTCTCGTTCTCTTGACGGGGAAACGCGATGCTCGTGTAATTCGAGTACAAGGTCGAAACACAGAGCGCGAATTCGTCCTCGTAGGGAACGTCGAAGGAGAGCTTCACGTTGTCGATCGGCCGTTTCTTGGGAACGAAGGCGCCGAACAGTTTTTTGACGGTTGCCTCGGTCGACAGAAACGAGTGCGGAAACAACACCTGGTAAAAGTTCGGGTAAGCGAACCGCTCATCGACGCAGAACAGATTGTGCAGATGCGTGGTCCCGCTCCGCCAGTGACCCAACACAAAAACCGGCGGCGGAACCTCGGTGTTGCGGACCTGGCGGCCGTACCGCAAATCTTCGTAGAGACTGCAAGCGGATGTCGCCGCAGCGGTGGCGGTGATCGACGTTGCGCGCAACAAGCATTGTGGCGCCACGGCAAATCCATTGTTCCGCAACAGCTTCAACCACGCTCCAAAGGTGATTCCCCCGTAAAGCCCGGGGCCGAATTGAACGGCTAACTTTTCGCGCCAGCACATGATGATCTTTGGTGTTTACCTTTTGTCCAGCTCGCCATCGAGCAAGTCGGCGAATCGTGTGGAGAAATAGCGACAACGAGGGGGATGCCTCACGGCGCCGGGGATGAGCGACACGCCGCTCCAGGCACGCACACAGAGCGGCAAGTCATCAAGAAGTTGTTACCCAGCAAATACCCAGCACTATTATAGGCTCCCGTTCGCGATTTTCGACCGTGACGGCCGCATTCCGGGGCAAACAGACCCAGCGTCTTTGACGTTCGCAACACTCCGGCAAAACAGGCAGACTTGAGAAGCCGCCGAGCGTCAACGCTTCGCCCTGTTGTGCTCCACGTCAACGACGTCGATTTTGATTTTTGCAAGCGCAGTCATCATCGGCAACAGCGCCGCAGCCGGAGCCGCCCCGCCGTCGGCCATGCTGGTTTGCGACAACTTGATGTGTCCACCGCCGATCCCCCCGGCGCCCAGAGTTGCGTCCAGTGGAATCCAATGGCCCCCGACGTAAACTTCGGTCCACATATGGCCCCCAAACGCCTTGAGCCGATCGACGTAGACCAAACCGGCGGCGATCCGCGAAGGGATGCCCACGGCGCGAAGCATCGCCGCCAATAGGACCGCATGTTCCGTGCAGTCGCCTTCGAGATTGGCGGCCACCTCGGCGGCCGACGCCATCGCCGTCGAAAAATTCTTTTTGGTCAGATTTTGGTGGACAGACCTCTCCAACAACAGCGCTTGCTTCCAAGGATCACGCTCATCGCCAACCGCCTCGCGGGCCAATTTCTTCACGTTAGCGTCGTCGCTTTGCAGATACGCCGTCGGACGTGTGTATTGGTCCTCAGCGGGTTGCGTGTTCGTGCCGGACAACTTCGAGGGATCGGCGCGGCTGACCGTCAGGCGGACCATGTCTGGGTCATCGGTCTTGGTAATCTTCTGTGTCTCACCGGCTACCAGAAACTGCGCTGGATTCTCACCCGGCATGGTGATCGTGTAGACAATTCTGGTGGCATCATGGGCGTTCTTGATCGGCGGCACTTTGACCAGCGTGCTGATTCCCAAGTCCAACTCCTCCCCCGCCAACTCCTTGAGCGCTGTTGCCTTGTCGACCCGAAACATCGACATCGTCAACCCGGCAATCGGCAGCGTCGTCCGCAGCGTCTCTCCCTGCTGATCAAGGTAAGAGGCGCTCGTGATTTTAACGCCCCCGGGCAACGTCATCGTGCTGACGACCTTGAGCAAGTCCCGCCGTTTGCCCTCCAGCAGTTGCACCGATTCTGCGCCGACAGCCGACATTTCTACCGTCGAGAACTGCAACGAATCGGGATTGAAGACCTTAATCGACCGCGTATCACCCGGCTTGAGCGGATCCTCTTCGAGCAGCCGCTGCTGGTAGGCCGGCGATTTCGCCTCCCCGTCCCAGGGAATTTGCTTTTGAACCTGTTTGCCGGCAATCTCAGTCGTCACGTCGAGATGGTCCCCGGAACGCTTTCCGGTTGTCTTCATGCTCGTAAAGGGGGGATTGTCCATGCTCATCGCAAACGCCACCAAGTCGCCGTTGGATGTCTCCTCATACGCTTCCCGCACTGTGATCTTGAGCGTCTGCCCAAAGCGCTTGATCGCCATGTACATCTCGATTTCACTGCGGATCAGCTCTCGCCCGCCGCGCGTGACCGGTCGCGTCGTGGACCGTGCATAGCCGACCCGCGAATCCCCCAGATAGATCACATCCCACGATTCCTCTTTCTCCACCGCGGCCGCCGGTTCGTCCGCCCACGCCACGGTCGTCAATACGAACAGGACCGCTGCCGTCAATAGAAAACGGCATGAAGTGCGCCGATTGAGAAATGAACACATAGGTCGAGGCAATCCTTTTCTAAAACGGTGGGATGGGATGTCCGGTCGGCGAGAAATGTGCGCTGCGCCACTCGCAATTGCCTCAACCGAAACCATTCGACCAGTTGCCCAATCAAACGCGTCGGACAACGATGTGATTTCCCTCAGCGGCGACGACTTCGATTTCGCTGCCGGCGTCAATATATGGACCGTCGCTGACGACGTCGATGAACTCGTCGTCGATCTTGGCCTTGCCCGCGGGACGCAAGACGGTGGTCGCCACACCTGTGCGGCCGACAAGCCGCGACAACTCGTTGCCGACCAATTCGGGCGCTAACTTAGGATGACCCGCGTGCTCCGCACCCGGCGGCGTAAGCACCAATTGGTCAAACAGCGGCATTTTGGGCAAAAATCGGTTCAAAATGGCGGCAATCACCACCACCCCCACAATCGCCGATGCTAGAGAGATGACCGACCGCTCTAGAATCTGGTAATCCATCGACGATTGCGGAATGACGAACGTCTGACTGGCCAAAATCAGCGAGGCGATCATCAATAATGCACCCGACACGCCGAACACGGTCAATCCGGGAATCACGAACAACTCAATCGCAATACAGACCAGCCCGCACAAAAAGAGCACGACTTCCAGCCAACCGGCCGTGCCCCCCAGGTAGCTCGCCCAGAAGAATAGTGCGAAGCAAACCCCCGCACCGATGCCGAACAGTCCACTGGGGACGTGCAACTCGATGTAAACGCCGATAATTCCCAAGACGATCAATAGGATCTTAATACCGGGTTGGTTGAGCACGAAGACCAGCGAGTCGACCCACGTACGGGCGACCGCGTCCAGCGACGTCCCCGGCGGAATCGAGAGCCGTTCGCGGAGCTCGTCCCGATCGGCGACCGGGGCTTCAGCGATCAACAGCTCATGCGCCCGCTGGCCGCTGACGGTCAGGAATTGATTATTGCGGGTTTCAGGCACGATGGCCCCTTTGATCCATTCATCCCCTTTGGCGTGGATCTCGTCCTCAGTCATATACCACACGCGGCCCGTGTCGCGGTGCTTGACCTGATAGACCTCCGTCTCCTTGATAATCATCGCCAAGGCCAGCGCTTCGGGCCGATTCTTTTTCCGGGCCAGGTCCTTGGCGTCCTCTTTCAGGACGGTTAAGAGTTTCTCCGGTATGAACTGAAACTCCGCATTCGGCCCCTGCCGGGCAATCACGCCGATGTCGCCGATTTTCGCGTCGGGGTGCATGTAGATGTCGTCACACCCCAGCGCAATCAGAGCCGCGGCGCTGATCGCGTTCTCGGGGATGTAGGCCGCAGTCCGAATCTTGTTGCCGTCCAACTCGGCGATCGTGTGGGCGATCTCCTGGCCGGCTTGAAGGTAACCACCCGGTGAGTCAATTTCAAAAACCAGCAGGTTGGCCCCCTCGGCAACCGCCTGTTCAATATGCCGCACGACAAAACCTTGCAGAATCGGTTCAATCATGTCGTCGATTTTGATTACCCGCACGATCGGCGCATCACCGCCGGCCGGGTCTTCGCGCATGGCTTGCCGAGGCAAACCGTACAACTCGGCGACTTCAGACTTGTCCTTCGCCACGGCCGCAACCAGATAGCCGCCGTCCGCCGAATGACTTCCGGTAAACGTGCCCGCGCGGCCGGGGTGCTTGACGGTTTCGTGCTCAGGAATCGCCGCCCGCTCGACGTTCTGCAGCCGTGCGAATTCATCCGGAAGAACCAAACGGGTTTCCGTGACCTCATTGGGAGGTTCGCCGGTTTGAACCTGTACCTGGATGACCTCCACCTGCGGGTCGGTCATCCCCATCACCAGCGCCGGGCTGAGCTTGTTATTGTGGCGGCGATTGACCAGATTCACGACGAAATTCTGTTCGTCCGGATCGAGCGGTTTACCCAATCCGATATCTCCCATCGCGGCGTCGGGATGCATGACGATATCGTTACACGCTAGTGCAGCAACAACGTTATTTCCCGAGAGATCCTGAGGAATCCAGGCGACCTTGCGGATTCCGGGAATATCCTTGGAGAGAAAGTTCGCCAGTCCCTGCACGTTGTGAAACTGGCTGGTCCCCTTGGCGAACTGGAGGATCAAGATCCCTTTGCGGCCTTCTTGTTCGGCGCGGTTTTGCAGCGCCAGACCGACGCGCTTCACCTGGCCGATCGCCCCGTCGTCGATCGTCCCGTCCAGCGTGATGAACTGCCCAATGGCTTCAGCAGCCGGTTTGGCTTTTTCAGCCTCCACGGCCCCCGGCGCTGCGGAAATTGGAAGCAGCGCCGCAAACGCCCCGATCAGCCACGCGGCCGGCCGGAAACCAACCCGGTCAATGCACATCTGTTTCATGGCCAACCAATCCGTTTTCCACGAAGTGTTAACGAGTTCCACCGGCCGGAATGAACGCAAGCGCCTCCACTTTCAGCATCGTCGGCGTGGTGCCGCGGCGGACACTCCCAATTATAGAGCAGGCGGACCGGCAGTCAATTTCTGCTGCCACACGACCGCCCCCGCACGGCACGCCGGCCTGGGATTCACCTGTTTTTGAGCCTCGCGGCTACGGTGGATCATATCCGCCCGGATGGAACGGATGGCAGCGGCAAATCCGCTTGATCCCCTTCCAACCGCCGGCAAATACCCCGTATTTTTCGACGGCTTCGATCATGTACTGGCTGCAGGAGGGATGAAACCGGCAGGTGGGACCTAACAGCGGACTGAGCGTTACCTGATACAGGCGCACCAGCCCGATCAGCATCTTGCCCGGCAGTTTCAAAACCGGTTGCCAAAACCGGCTGGGTTGGTCGGTGCTTTGTTCAATCACTGGAACTCGACTGAAATCCGTGGAGGCCGCGACTTGGGGGTTCACCATCGACGCTATTTTGTAGTGCGCTTTGCCAAACGCCGAGCAAGCTGTCTGAGTGATGCTGCGTAGTCCGCCAACGTACTATTTGCACCCTGTCGGGGAATCAAAATCAAGTCCAGCCCAGCCGGGAGTTCGTATTGATTCAGACGGAACGCTTCGCGGAGCAGCCGCTTGATCCGCGCCCGCCGAACGGCGTTGCCGTGCTTTTTGGAAACGCTCAACCCGATGCGAGTATACCCCAATTCATTTTTCGCAGCGAAAACCAATAAACGATCGTCCCCCGCGCGCTGTTTCTCGTCATACACCCGCGCAAAGTCCCGCGGGCTGCGCAGATGCTGATGCTTCTGGAATCGAAAGGGGCGGACGGGAGGCATGAAGATTGAGTAGCCACTGGCCAGGGGTCAGCGGCCGGACACGCGACCGGCACATCCCATTGACCATACCACAAATCGCTGTTGTATGAGATGGAACAAGAGGGCCGCATTCGGCGGATCACTCGCTGCTGATTCGGCCGTCGCGGATCGTCAGCACCATGTCGCCGTCGTCAATGAAGCTGCGGTCGTGTGTGACGATCACGATCGTCGATTGCTGCTCCCGGCACAAGGCGCGAAGGTGGCGATAGATCTCCGCGCCGCTTTCACTGTCCAATTCTCCCGTCGGCTCATCAGCCAGGACCAACAGCGGGCGTTTGAGCAGCGCGCGGGCAATCGCCACGCGCTGTTGTTCGCCACCCGAGAGTTGATTCGGACGATGGTCCAGGCGATCTCCCAAACCGACCCGCGAGAGTAACCGCACAGCCTCCTCGCGCCGCTGCGCCGAGACGCCGCCGGGCAAGTAGGGAACCAACACGTTGTCGACGGCGTTGAGATTATTGAGCAGGTTGAAGTTTTGAAAAATGAATCCCACGTCGTCCCGGCGAAAGGCGTCGCGCTCGCCGGGCGTGAGTTGCGACAAAGACCGGCCCCCGACGACAATCTCCCCCGAAGCCGGTTCGTCCAGCGCGCCGAGCAAATACAGCAGACTGCTCTTCCCGCTCCCCGACGGCCCCACGATGAACGTAAACGCCCCCGCGGGAATCTCGCACGAAACCCCCCGCAACGCCTGCACGACCGTTTCGCCGGCGCGGTAGTTTTGACGGACGTTTTGGATTTGAATCATCGTTACTCAACGTCTCACAGCAAATAGGGTCCCTTGTGCGGACCGAAAGCACGTTGCATGGTCCGCACAACGGACCCTACGAAAAACCAATCCTTGTCAACCGCGGCGGATCGCCTCCATGGGAGTCATGCGGGCCGCCAAAAATGCCGGGTAGACTCCGCCGGCGATCCCCAACAACGTGCTGAACGCCACACTCGACATCAACAACCCTGGTCCGGCGTATAAATAGACCCGCTCCGCCCAATAGAAATTGATAATCAACGTCGCCACCCAACCAATCGCCGCTCCGCAGATTCCGCCGGTCAGACCCAGCATTCCGCTTTCCAGCCCGATCAGAAGCAAGATGTCGCGCCGCGACCAGCCGTTGGCTTTGAGAATCCCAAATTCGATGGAACGTTCGGTCACGCTCATCAGCATCGTGTTCAAGATGCTCACCACGGCGATTGTCACGCCGATGCCGGTCATGATGATCAAAAAAATGTCGAGATCCGCACTGAACTTTTCAAAATCGCTCGTCCAGTCTTCGACACTGCGGATTTCCAGCGGCAATTCCTCGACCGACTCGCCGGCTTCCGAAGTGTTTTCAGCTGCCTCACTCGATGGATTCTCGGGGATACTTGGATTTCCCGGCGGGTTTTGATTGGGGGTCAACAGAGAGGCGATCCATTCCGCGACTGCGCCTCCTTGCGCACCGCTATCACTTACCGCCGGACCGCCCATAGCCATGTTCAACAAGCTGGCCGGGTCGACCGCGTTCAATTTGCGGTCGCGAAAGCGCTCCTGCACCCCCGCAATAACCTCTTCGCTGGTTGCGCCCTCGGCGAGTTCCACGTAAAACGCCGAGACGGTATCCGCACCGGTCCGCGACATCCGTCGTACGGTATCAATATCCAGAATGATCGTCACATCCAAGAACAGCGAATCGCAGTAGTAGATTCCCACGATTGTCAGCGGCTGGCCGTCGACGCGCAGCGTGTCGCCCACCTTCTTGCCGAACTCGTCGGCAATGCGGCGGCTAATGACGGTGTTCAGCGTCCCGCTATCGCTGGGCTGCAAAAACCGCCCTTCCTCCAGCGCATCGCGATAAACTCCATGTTTCAGTTTGATCCGTGAGGGGATGTCGGTGCCGAACAGAAACCGCGGCGGGCTAAAGACCTGTTTGCCTTCGATAATTTGCGCGCGGGCCCAGACCTCAGCATTGACGACACCAACCCCGGGAACCTCGGCGATTTCTGCCCCCCAAGCCGAGGGAAGTCGGGAAAACAGCGGAATCGGCGCGCCGGGCTGCACGGCGATCATGCCGGGAATCCGTTCAAAGGTGTCATGAATCATACGATCCAGCCCGTTGGCCACGGAAAACAGTCCCACCATGGCCATGATGGCCACCGTCAATCCGATCAATGACAACAGGCTCCGCAAGGGGCGCGTCAGCAGATTTCGGAACGCGAATTGGAGCAGAGGAGTCATGAAAGCAGCGCCGGCAAAGAAATCCGAAAAGACGTGACGGCAAAAACGGACGGTCCGACGGTATGCCATCCTCCAGCCCGCAGTCAATCCTATGCCCCCGGCCGGCTAAAGCAACCCGCTATCATTTGACGATCTCGTTCCATAAAATGGCGCCTGCGCCACGGCGAATCGGACGGCGATTGACGATGCGGCGGCCGGGGACTAAAAATGGTTTCCGCCGAATCCGTCCCCGATTCGCGGCCAGCTTTCAGCCCATGATGATAATTTGAACCTTCCCGCCTATGTCGGTTGATTACTACAAAACCTTGGAGATTTCCCGCGAAGCTTCGGCTGAGGAAGTTCGCAAGGCGTATAAGAAGATGGCCCGCAAGTATCATCCGGACCTAAACCCGGATGACGAAGCCGCCTTGAAGAAATTCAACGAGGTCCAGGAAGCGTACGACGTTCTCAGCGACTCAGACAAGCGCGAGCAATACGACCGCTACGGGACCGCCTTCAAGGGAGGCCAGGGACCGCAGCCTGGCTATACGTATTCCTGGAAGGAAGGGTCCGGTGGTCCGGGCGGATTTTCCGATTTGGATCTGGGCGACCTCTTCGGCGGGCAAATCGATTTGGGCGGCATGTTCGGCGGCGGAGGCGGCAGTCCCTTTGGACGCCAGACCGGCGCCCGCAGCCGCCGGCCGCGGGCCATGAAGGGACAGGACCATCGTCTGGAAATCGACGTCCCCTTTCACGTCGCCGCCGAAGGAGGCGAGCATCGACTGGAACTCCGCCGCGACGGCAAGCCGGAACGGTTGAATATCAAAATCCCTGCCGGAGTCGACGATGGCAGCGTGATCCGGCTCGCCGGCGAGGGGAGCCCGGGAACCGGCGGCGGGGAAAACGGCGACCTGCTGGTCACAATTCGCGTCGCCCCACACCCCTACTTCAAACGGGACGGCAATAACATTCTGGTGGAAGTGCCGATCAAAGTTTCAGAGGCGGTGCTGGGCGCCAAGGTCGACGTCCCCACGCTCAACGACGGCAACGTGTTATTGACGGTCCCCGCCGGTTCCTCAAGCGGGACGAAATTGCGGCTCCGCGGCAAAGGGGTGCCGGACCGCAAAACGAAAGTCCGCGGCGATCAGTTTGTGACGTTGAAGATCGTCGTCCCGCAGAAACTCGATTCCAAGGCCGACCAGCTAATGCGGCAATTCGCCGACCACGAAAAGACCAATCCACGTGAAAACCTCTGGTAATCGCTGGCAAACTTGGTACGCTCGTGGAGTCGACGGCACGCCGCCCCCGAATTGCGTCCAGGCTTCAGTTCACATTGGAGCCGTCCGCGCGTGTCGGCCACCCGCCCTTTTCGATCGCCGTTACGCCCCTCTCCGCTAATATCTTCCTGGAATGGCCGACGGGAATTAAAAAGATGACCGCCGCACAACGGTGTTTTGTCGTGCTGATCTGTGGGATGTCGTCCATCCCGGGACCGCTCTATGCCGACGACGAGCCGGCAAGCACGACAACCCCCCCCGTCGCCCGCGAGGTACGTGAAGCGATCGACTCAACAGAACTCGACATCAAACGGCATACCACGTTCACCGTCGGGTTGATGATCTTGTCTGCCATCACCTTCACCGGACTGTTGCTGCTATTGGCGGTGATCCTCTGGGGGCATCGTGTCCGCCGCCGCTCGCGTGAGCCGCTGCCGGACGCGTCGCGGGGAGACGACCTGTTTTACCTGAAGACCGGCAAGAATCAGCAGCCGGACACCACCGTCATTCCCCCCAACCAGCCGCCGAGCGAAGATTAACGGCGGCGGATTCAACATGACGAACATTCGCATAGGAAATGCTGCCGGATTTTGGGGCGACAATCTGGATGCGCCGCATCTATTGTGTGAAGCAGGGCGGCTCGACTACCTGACGCTGGAATATCTCGCCGAACTGACCCTGTCGATTCTGGCGCATCTCAAGTCCCGTGACGCAAATGCGGGATATGTGACCGACTTTCCGACCGTCGTGGAAAGTCTCGTCCCCAGCCTGAAATCGCAACCGGGCCTGAAAATCGTCACCAACGCAGGCGGAATGAATCCCCGTGGATGCGCGGCCGCCGTTTCTGCCGTGTTGCGACAAGCCGGTCTGGGGACGCTGCGGGTCGCCGCCGTGGCGGGGGATGACGTCCTGCCGGAGTTGGATGCACACCTCGCTGCCGGGCAGCCGTTGACCAATTTGGAAACCGGCCGCCCGCTGGAAGAGATTCGCTCGGATATTGCCAGCGCCAATGCCTATCTCGGCGCCGCCGGCATCGTCGAGGCATTGCGGCAGGAGGCGCAGATCGTCATCACCGGACGCGTGGCGGACGCTTCATTGACCGTCGGGCCGGCGGTGCATGAATTCGGCTGGGATTGGCAGGATTGGGATCCTCTCGCGGCCGCCACCGTGGCGGGACACATCATCGAGTGCGGCGCGCAGGCCACCGGCGGCATGTGTTCCGATTGGGACCGCGGTAACTCGCCGCTGCCGTTGGCCGCGGTCGGCTATCCGATTGCGGAAATCGCCGCCGACGGCGCAACAGTCATCACCAAGCCGCCCCGGACCGACGGCGCCGTGACCGTCGCCACGGTCGCCGAACAGTTGGTTTATGAGATCGGCGATCCGGCGCACTATCTCACGCCCGATGTCGACGCCGATTTTTCTCATGTCGCACTGTCGCAAATCGGCGAAGATCGAGTGGCTGTCACCGGAGCGCGGGGTGCCGCTGCGCCTGAAACTTATAAAGTCTCGTTGGCCTATCGCGACGGCTATATGGCCAGCGGCACGTTGGTGATCTGCGGGCACAACGCGGTCGAAAAAGCCCGCGCGTGCGGACAGATCATCCTGGATCGCGTCGCCCGAGCGGGCATCCAACTACAGCGCACGAACATCGAAGCACTCGGCGGCGGTGACAGCGTCCCGGGCGGATGGCCGGATGCCTCTCCCCCGTGGGAAGTCGTGCTGCGGGTGACCGCCCACGATCCGTCGAAACAGAATCTGGAACGATTTCTCCGCGAATTCGCCCCGCTGGTGACCGCCGGTCCCGCCGGTGTGACCGGCTATACCGGCCCGCGTCCCAAACCGTACCCGGTGATGGCCTATTGGCCGACGCTGATATCCAAGTCGCGGGTTGTACCGCAGGTCCAGGTCCAAGCGGCGGGGGATTGGACGCCATGAGTGACACGATCTCGCTCAAAGACATCGCCCACGCCCGCTCCGGCGACAAAGGGAACGCCGCGAACATCGGCGTGATCGCCTACACCGACGCGGGATACGCGTTTTTGGAACAAGAACTAACGCCGCAACGCATCGCCGAGCACCTTGCCGAACTGCGTCCTCAGGGAATCCGTCGTTATATGCTGCCGGGCATCCGCGCCATGAACTTTGTCCTTCCAGGTATCCTGGACGGCGGCGCCAGCCGATCGCTGCGAATCGACAGCCAAGGCAAAGTTCTCGCGCTGTCGGTGCTGGAAATGAAACTCCCACGCCCGGAGAATCTGGCCGACATGCGACCCGATTGAGATGTGTGGCAAAATTTATGAGCTGCCATTTGCAAATCTGGGGTGCCACTGGCGGCTTGCCCGTTGGTGCGCACGTGGACCAGCATCGCCGGCCATGGGAAACCCTGCATGACCCGGCACTGCCGGACGAGTCGCCAGTGGCACCCAGCCGATCCGAAATTTGATCGAAGTAGAATCAATTGCTGCGGAGAGGTTTGAGCAACGTGCGATTTCCACATCAGGAATACTCCGCCGCTCCGCCCACAACGGTCTACCACCTGTTGCGGGCGGAGCGGGGACCGGAGGCCGGATCGGAGGAATATCGGCAGCGGATGCAGGCCGTGGGAGACCGGTTGCGCGCGGCGGGCGTTTCCGTGATTTATCTGGTGCACGGGACATTTGTCGGCGGCGACGCTGCCGGGCTATGGCTGGAATTATCGCGTTTGCTGCCGGCCTACGGCGAGGCGCTGCGGCAGTTGAACAAAAAATGGGTCGACTCGGCCGTCGGCGAACATGGCAACTATACCGCTCGCTTTGCTCAACAATTTTCCGGCGCAATCAACCAGGGCGGAGAACCGCCGATCGACGTGCGGTTGTTCCACTGGTCGGGGGAGAACCATCATATCGGCCGTGCGGATGGTGCCGTCCGGTTGTTCGCTGAATTGGACCAACGGCAAGAGAGCGGACGGCGGTTGCTGTGGGGACACAGCCACGCCGGCAACGTGTTCGCGCTGCTGACCAACTTGCTTGCGGCGGACGGGGAGACGGTCGATCAGTTTTTCGAAGCGGCAGAGATCGGTTTTCGCGATCCGTTGACCGGTCGGGTCGATTTGCCGCTTTGGGAGCAGGTCTGGCAGCGGCTGAAGAGTCCGGACCGCCGACTGGATGCGGCGCTGTGCGATTTTGTCACGTTCGGCACGCCGATTCGCTACGGTTGGAATTCCGCCGGATATGGTCGGCTGCTGCACTTCGTCAACCACCGGCCGGCGGAGGGGCTGCCCGATTTTGTCTGCCGGTTTCCGCCGACGCTGGATGACGTGCTGCATGCGACCGGAGGTGACTACATCCAGCAACTGGGCATCGCCGGGACGAACGTTGCGCCAGGATTGATCTCCTGGCGGAGCCTTGTGGCCGACCGGCGGCTGAACCGGCTGCTACAGTGGGATATGCGGATGCGCGACCTGCACGACCGCCTGAAACTCGGCATGCGCGTCGCC
>CALFYU010000608.1 GCA_937952455.1 uncultured Planctomycetaceae bacterium | reverse complement strand
TGATGTCCCGGCGACTGGCGAAAGAGGGAATTGGAATTTGAAAACACGCTCTTAGTGCTCATGCGGTCACTAGTGAATACCCTCAGTGCCAACTACACTTCCTGAAATGGAATTGTTAGTTCCGTCTTTAAGTAACATTTCAGCAGGCACACGATTCATTAGGAGTGACAAACAGAGCGATGGCAAAGAAAAAAAAGAACTTGTCCGTAATGGACCTTGAGAATCTGCTGCAACAGCGGGTGTCTCAATTGGAGTCGCTAATCGAGAGGCGGAAACAGTTACAGGAAGAGATTGCCGAACTGGATACGGAGATTCAGTCTGTCGGCGGGGCTGGTCAAGGGGGGACCGGTCGCGGGGCGTCTCGATCGAAAATCGTTGCCAAACCGAAACGACGCCGCCGACGTCGGCGCGCCCGCAACGAAGTGCCGTTGAATGAGGTTGTCAAGTCGGTATTAGGGAAGAATAAGAAAGGCATGGCGACGCCTGACATCGAATCAGCCGTACTTAAAACCGGTTATAAGACCACCAGCAAGAACTTTCGGCCCATGATCTATCAGACGTTGTCGAAGATGAAAGAGACCAAGGAAGTTGTTTACGATTCCGACGCCAAGATGTATAAGCTGACCAAATAGACCTCTCGGCAATCGTGTGTGTGCTCGGCGAATTTGCGATAGTCTACGGTGGGCGGCGCCCCGCCGTTTTTTTATACCTTCGTACCGCTTCACGATAGAACACGCATAGGACCTTCGACGAGGTTTTGTTCACTATGGGTCACGGCGTGCAATCATCGGCGCTAAACGACATCTAGAAAATGGACTTCCATGACGACTGGCACGAACCGGACAACCGCGATCGAAATTGACTCAAGATTTGCCACCGATCTTGTCATGCAGATGATGGCAATCCCTGGCAAGAGCGGTGAAGAAGCCGGAATCGCCGAATTCATCATTCAGACATTGTGCTCCGGCGGTGTTCCCGCGTCAGCGATCACCGAAGACAACACGCACAAAAAAAGTCCCATCGGGGGACAGCGGGGGAATCTCATTGTCAAGCTTCCCGGCACGGTCCGAGGTCCGCGGCGGCTGTTGATGGCGCATATCGACACTGTTCCGTTGTGTGTCGGCGCCCGCCCGGTGCGCAAGGGGAACTTCGTCACTTCCCGCGACGCTCACACCGCGCTGGGAGCGGACGACCGCGCCGGCGCCGCCGTGGTCCTGAACACCGCATTGGAACTCATCAAACAGAAATTGCCGCACCCGCCGCTGACGCTTTTGTGGCCGGTGCAAGAAGAAATCGGATTGTGGGGCGCCCGCAATGCGAGCCTGTCCAAATTGGGGAATCCGAAACTCTGTTTCAACTGGGACGGATATGCGGCCGAAATGATCTGTATTGGGGCGACGGGCGACTATTTGATCGAAATCGAAGTCTCCGGCATCGCCAGCCACGCCGGCGTGCATCCCGAGCAAGGAGTCAGTGCGGCGGTGATCGCCGCCAAAGCGATCGCCGACTTGGAGGCAGGAGGCTGGCTGGGGCTGGTGCAAAAGGGCAAACAAGCGGGCAGCAGCAACATTGGGGTGATCGGTGGCGGGGCGGCGACGAACGTGGTCATGCCGAATTTGTCCATTCGCGCCGAGGCCCGCAGTCATGACCCAAAATTCCGACGTCGGATCGTCGACGAGATCGAAAAGGCCTTTCAGCGGGCCTGCCGCACGACGAAAAACGACGCCGGTCAGACCGGTCGCGTCGATTTTCGCGCGGACCTCAAATATGAATCGTTCCGGCTGGACGAGGACGCCCCGGTCGTCCGCGCCGCCGATGCCGCGCTGCGAGCCGTCGGTCTGCAAGGTGCGACGCGGATCGCCAACGGAGGATTGGACGCCAACTGGCTGACGGCACGCGGGCTGCCCACCGTCACGTTTGGCTGTGGGCAGCTGAATCCGCACACGGTCGATGAGACGTTGGATGTCGCTGCTTTCTTGAGCGCTTGCAAGGTGGGGCTGGCAATCGCCACCGCTGCATAACCCGGACAAAATCGCGGCACCGTCGGCGTATTGGCCCCACTCTGCGTGCGTGGGGCTTATTTCGGAGAGAATTCCTCTTGCGAAGCATCCGCAATCCGCTTACTTTGTATTGCAAAGCTATGTTAATCGACCGTCACAGGCGCGGTTATTTAGGCAGGATGGCTGAACGGACCGTTACGGCCGAATTGGCGTGCCTTGCGGATTTCCCGTCGACTCAGTTTGCGTTGCAGGTCCTAAACTGTACAATCGTTGATACTTACTGTGCACATGATTGCAGCACGATACAGATTTGAAGCCGATTTTCGGTGGGGTCCGGAAGGGAAGCCTCTTGTCCCCCGCGGGAGCTTGAACGACCTCATGGCCAGTTCGGCAGGTTTGCTCCAAGAATCTTGGAACAAGATTCGGAACGATGTCGACACTGCTTTGCAGCAGTACGTCGAGGTTGCGCCCGGCTGTCCCGAGGAATTACGGCGGGCGATGGCCTATAGCCTGCTAGCGGGGGGAAAACGGCTGCGGCCGATTCTTGTGTTGCTCGCCTGCGACGCGTGCGGGGGGGACGTAGACGCCGCCATTCCGGCTGCCTGTGCGATTGAGATGGTGCACACCTATTCGCTGATCCACGACGACTTGCCCGCCATGGACGACGACGACCTGCGGCGCGGTCAGCCGACCAACCACGTGGTCCACGGCGAAGCCGCCGCAATCTTGGCCGGAGACGCACTGTTGACATTGGCGTTTGAAATTATGGCCCGCGACGTGCAGCCGCCCGCAGTCGCAGCCGCCTGTTGCGCCGACCTCGCGGCGGCCGCGGGGCGCGCGGGAATGGTCGGGGGGCAGATGGCAGACCTGCAGGCGGAGTCGACTACGGCTCCGACGCTCACACAACTCGAAAACATCCACCGCCGCAAGACGGGCTGCTTACTCACCGGCGCGCTCACGCTGGGGGGCCGCATCGCTCAGGCGGACGA
>CALFYU010000607.1 GCA_937952455.1 uncultured Planctomycetaceae bacterium | reverse complement strand
CCAGCTCGGGAGCGGAGGGGAGCGGCAGATAAAAGGTCAGCTCTTTTTCTGTGACCTCTTTTTCAACGGCCACCGGGCCGGAGGTGTCGGCGCAGCGAATTTCGATGTTCAACGGAAAATGAAACGGGTCGCCGTCCTGAGTTTGTTTCACGGTGATCTTGGCCAGTTTGTCCTCGGGATCGTACTCCGTGGCGACTTCCACCACGGGGTGCCCCGGCCGCGCCGTCCAATCGTGGAAGAACCGTTCCAAGTTGCGACCGGTATGTTCCTCAAACACCTTTCGCAGGTCAGACGTTTCGGCCGTCTGCATGCGGAATTTTTCGCCGTATTTCTGCAGGCCCGTGTAGAACAGGTCATCTCCCAACTGCCGCCGCAGCATGTGCAACACCCAGCCCCCCTTGGGATAGGCCCGCGCGTCGAACATCGAACCGGGGTCGGGGTAGTGGTAGTCGACAATCGGCCGCACCTTTGG
The DNA here is from genome assembly GCA_937952455.1 of uncultured Planctomycetaceae bacterium. Lineage (GTDB taxonomy): Bacteria > Planctomycetota > Planctomycetia > Planctomycetales > Planctomycetaceae > Symmachiella. Next base: position 14,043 of record CALFYU010000607.1, on the reverse strand, counting down.
TCCGTCGGAACGGGCAGCGCCCCCTTTTTTGTAAAGCTGATAATCGTGTTCGTCGACGCCCAACTTGTGCTCCGCCCACATCAACTCACAAAACGTAGCAAACCCTTCGTTGAGCCATAGATGCGACCAGTCCTTACAGGTCACCAGGTCGCCCCACCATTGATGTCCCAACTCGTGGGCGATTAATCGGTCCGGCGTGCTATCCAGCATGGCCCGCTCATCATGCATCACGCGGGAGTACAGCGTCGTCGCCCCGGTGTTTTCCATACCGCCGGCGATGAATTGCTCGACGACGACCTGTGCATATTTCGGCCAGGGGTAGTCGATGCCAAACCGCTCGCTGAAGAACGTCATCATTTCCGTGGTGCGGCCAAATGTCCGCTGGGTGTCACCGGCGCGGTCTGGCGGGACGTAATACAAGACTGGCACGTCCCCCCACGTCTCGCGGCCGATTTCAAACTCCCCGGCCACCAACGTGACCAAATAGGCGACATGCGGCTGGGATTGCTTGTAGTGAAACCGTTCCTGCTTGCCGTCGGTCGATTTTTTTCGCGACAGCAGATCACCGTTGGAAAGGACCTCAAAGCCGGCGTCGACCGTGGCCACGATTTCGGTCGTCTGCCGTTCGTTGGGATGGTCCAAGCAGGGAAACCAGTGCTGATTAGCGACAGGCTCCCTCTGCGTCAACATCATCCAGCGCACTTTCGGCTCGGTCTCGGTCGGACCGAAGAAGTACATCCCCGACTTGGGGTCCCGCACCTGGTAATGAATCACCACCCGGAGTTTTTCGCCGCGGGGATGCGTCGATCCCAGGTCAATTCTCAATTGCTCGTCGGTCGTTGTGAAGTCCAACTCCGCTTTGTCGGGTGCCCGTTCGACCTTGGAAACTTCCAGCCCGACCGCGTCGAATTTCAGGACCTGCTGCGGACGCAACAGTTGTAAATCAATCGTGGCGGTGCCGGTAAATTGTTTCTCTTTCAGCGAGATGTCGAGATCCAACCGAATGTGCTGGATATCAAACGGCCGGTCGCCGGCCGTGCGGAATGGCTTTTCCTCCGCCGACAAGGGTACGGCTACGGCCACGGAAATGACAATCGCGAGCCACCAACGAGGGCATTTCTGCTGCATGGGAAGAACCTGTGCGATAAGACAATTGGGCCAAGACTTCGCGGAACGGCCAGCATAGCATTCCCGCGCCGGTCGAGGAAAGTGGCCCGCCCGAAAACGCCAGGAGGTAAGACTCTCGAAACGGGTCACGCCGCCCCGGTGAGGGAGAGCTGGACGCCGTGAGTTTCCAGATGCGCGAGCAGCCCTTGAGTATCAGTGAAGACCTCCGCCCGCAGTCCGTGTTTGCGGGCAGCCTCGACGTATTCTGGGATATCGTCGGTATAAAAGCACTCTTCCGGCGGGCACTGGATCTTCTCAAGCGCCGCCTCAAAGATTGCCGCGTCGGGCTTCACGGCGCCGACCTCGTAGGACAGCACGAAATCGTCGAAATGCTCCAACACGTCGTAAAATTCTCGCACAAAACGGACGTGCGGTTCGCTGGTGTTGGAGAGTAGCACCAACCGGTACCCGGCCCCTCTCAAAGCCTTGAGGACCGGCACGATCGACGCGTTGAGCTCGAAAATGTCCGATCCCGCGCGATACAGCTCATCGCGGTCAAACGTCGCTCCCACCAGACGCTGCAGGACCGCCTGGAATTCGTCCTCCGACAGCCAACCCCGCTCGAATTTGAACTGCAATTCCGACTCGATCAACACGGAGCGGATTTCCGGCCCCGTTTTGCCGCACAATTCGCCAATCTGCGAACACATGCGGTCGTGACAGAAATGGACCAGGACATTTCCCATGTCGAACAAAAAGGTGCGGATCATTGGCGGCTCTGGGAGAAGATTTGCCCGTCAGGGGCGTTGAGTTTTTGAAATCCGGGCCGGCCAATCACGTTGACGGCCGGTTGCCGATTTGTCATAAACTCCAATAGCAAAACAGTAAAGCCGCGCGAATAGGAATCTACGCCTGGGGGCCATTTCCAGATGATTCGGTTACCGCTGCCGGCCCCTCCAGGAGTGGTTGCCCTGTAACGCGGTTTACACTGGCGGACAAGCCGCCAGTGGCACCCTTTTTGCTAACGGACAGTTAGGCTCCGGGCGAATTTTGATTGAGAGAGTAGTGCGCGCCGATGAGTTTCGGCGGCGAAGACGTGGTGGACCCGCTGACCATGCGCGCCCGAGATTGGCCGGGCTTGCGGCAATTTTGTGTCTTTGTCGAAAATCGCGTCGGCGCGCTGCACGACCTGCTGAGGCGATTCGAGGGACACGATATCCGCGTCGTGGCGCTCAGCATCGACAATTCTGTCGACTGTGCCATCGTCCGTTTAATGCTCAACAATTCCGACCGCGGCCGAGAAATTCTGGACCTCTCCGGTTTGACGTATTCTGAAGCCGACTTGGTGGGCGTGGAACTCCCCGAAAGCTCGCAGCCGCACGTCGAAATCTGCATCGCCCTGTTGCAGGCGGAGATCAACGTGCACTACACCTACCCGCTGCTGTTCCGCCGCCAAGGCCGGGGGGCGATCGCCCTGTATGTCGACGACGTCGATTTGGCGATGAAGACACTGACAGACAAAGGCCTGCGGTTGATCTCCGAGCACGATCTCTGGGATCAGGATGACGAAATGTACTAGGCGGCAATCCGATCGGACTTAGATCGAGGGACGGACACTTGGATTATCAACATGTGGGGCTGCCGGTTGAGTTTCTTGAAACCGGCAATCCGGTCTCCGCCGCCGCCAACGTTGCCTTTTTGGAGGGTCCCACCGCGACCGCTGACGGGCGGGTCTTCTTCTCCGACATCGCCAACAACCGCATCATGGTGCTGGAAGAAGCGACCGGCGACTGCCAGGCCTGGAGATTGGCCAGCGGTTGTTCCAACGGTTTGCTGTTTGACGCCGAAGGCCGGCTGTTGGCCTGCGAAGGGGATAACTGGGCGCCGCATACCGGCAACCGGCGAATCACGCGCACCGACATCCACTCCGGGCGAATGGAGGTGCTCACCGACTGCTACGACGGCGCCAGGTACAACGCTCCCAACGACATCGCCGCCCGCAGCAACGGACAGGTGTTTTTCACCGACCCCTGTTACGGCGATCGAACTCAAATGGAGATGGAACACGAGTCGGTCTATCGCATCGATCCCGACGGCACCGTCACGCGGGTCATCACGCAGCCGGACATCCAACGTCCCAACGGCATCGCCCTGTCACCGGATGAAACGACGCTCTACATCGTCGATAGCTGTCCGGTCGTGGGAGGCAATCGCAAGGTCTGGGCATTCGACCTGTCTCCGGCCGGCGAAGTGAGTGGGCAACGGTGGGTGATCGACTTTGCCCCCGGACGCGGCGTGGACGGCATGGCGGTGGATTCAAAGGGCAACCTGTATCTGGCCGCCGGAATCGCCTGCCCCCGCGGACCGCACGAAACAACGGATGTCCCGCCGGGGATATGGATTCTGACTTCCAGCGGCGACGTGCAAGGCCGCATTCCGATTCCCGAAGATGTGCTCACCAATGTGACGTTCGGCGGAGAGGACCTCCGCACACTCTATGTCACCGCTGGCAAGACGCTGTTTACGACGCGCGTGGCCATTCCCGGTTTCGTCGTGCATCGCCCACTTTGAGAATAAGGCCCGCCCGCCGTGCAACCTGAATTTTCCTCGACGACCCGGCGCAATTTCTTGAAATCGACCGCAGCGGCACTCTCCATCCCGGGTGCGGGCCTCACGGCGAGGGCGGACGAGCCGGCGAAGCCGCCGGTCGTTGATACGCACATGCACGTCTGGGCAGCCGACTTGGAGAAGTTTCCCTTCGCGCGAAAGATGACACCGCCGAAAATCCCAGCCACGGTGGAGCTGCTCAACGAAGAAATGGACGAATTCGGCATCGATTACTGCGTGCTCGTCCAGGTGATCTACCACGGCTGGGACAATCGCTACGTCGCGGAGTGCATCAAACGTTTTCCACAACGGTTTCGCGGGCACGGCTTGATCGATCCTGAAGATCCAAAGGTCGCCGACAAGCTGGACTACTGGATGCGGGAACATCAATTCGCCGGCATGCGGTTCAGCCCGGTCTATTACCGCGGCAAGGATGACTGGCTCAATGCGCGGTCGCGGGATGTGCTGTGGGAAAAGGCGGCCGAGTTGGGGGCGATTTTCAATATGTTCATCGCCAGCGAGCAATTGCCCAAGCTGGAAGAGATGATCGCCCGGCACCCGACCGTGCCGGTGGTCATTGACCATCTGGCGAACACCGACTTTACCGTGGCGGATCCCATGGCAGAGTTCGGCAAGTTGCTGCGGCTGGCAAAATACCCGCGGGTTTACTGCAAGGTCTCGGAGTTGAATATCCGTTCGCCGTCAAAGAAGTTTCCCTATAAGGACCTATGGCCCTATGTGGAACGGATGTACGACACGTTCGGCCCCGATCGGCTGATGTGGGGGACCGGTTTTCCGGGAGCAACCCGCGCCCAAGATCGCCGCCCGCCCCTGACCGAAGAATTGGCACTGATCCGCGAGGAGATCCCGTTCTTCAGCGACGAAGACCGCAACAAGATTCTGGGGATTAACGCCGCGAAACTTTGGAAATTCGGGAACGCCTAAGTCCAACTCACTACGCCTGCGGAATCGCGTCCTACGCGAGACAACGCGACCTGACATCCAACTATGCCCGCCCCGCTCTTGCAACTTGACGGCCTCGCCAAGTCCTTCGGCGGAGTGCAGGCGCTCAAGCCGCTCTCTTTGGAACTCGCGGCGGGATCGATTCTGGGACTGGTCGGCGAAAACGGTGCCGGCAAATCAACGTTGATCAAACTGCTCAGCGGTCTGCATCAACCCGATAGCGGAGACATCTTGTTCGCAGGACAACGGGTCGCGTTCAGCTCCCCGCGCGCCGCGCTGGACGCAGGCATTGCGACCATTCATCAAGAATTGGAGTACGCCGGCCGACTGACAGTTGCCGAGAACCTGCTGTTAGGGGAGTCGTGGCCCCGCACGTTTTTCGGCGGCGTCCATTGGGGCCGGCTGCACGAGAATGCACAACGTCGGCTAAGCGAATTCGGCATCGACTTACCGACGCATGCCCCCGTCGATCAATTGACGGCGGCGGAGAAGCAAGAAGTCTCGATCGCCGGCGCATTGGCCCGCGATGCGCGGTTGTTGATACTGGATGAACCGACCGCCAGCCTCAGCGCACCGGAAGTTCGACGGCTGTTTGGACATCTGGCCCGGTTGCGTGAGCGGGGGGTGGCCGTGATTTACGTGTCGCATCGCCTCGATGAAATCTTCGAGATCACCGATCGTATTGCCGTACTCCGCGACGGCAGTTTGGTTTCCACGCACAAAACCGCCAACGTCTCTGCCGGGCAATTAGTCCACGACATGGTCGGTCGCCCATTGGATCAAGTTTATCCGCGAACCCGTTCGGGAGAGTTGGGAGAGGTCATCCTAAAGCTATCTTCGATGAGCCGCGCGGGTATGTTCCGCGACATCAGTTTCGAAGTCCGCGCCGGCGAAATCGTGGGATTGGGGGGCCTGGTCGGCGCGGGCCGTTCGGAGTTGGCCCGCGCGATTTACGGGCTTTATCCCGTCGATACGGGCACGATGCTGCTCCGCGGCAAGCCGTGGCGACCGCGGGGGGCCGATGCGGCCTTGCAGAATGGGCTGATCTATATTCCCGAAGAACGCAAACGCCAAGGGCTCGTGCTCGACCATTCGTTGGGAGAGACGTTGAGCGTCGGCTTTGGCGATACGGCATCGCGGTTCGGTCTCGTAAATCGTCGCCGCGAACGCGAGGCGGTGTCGGGGGCCCTTCAAAAATATGACATTCGCGCCACCGGCCCGGCGCAAGCGGTCGGCACGCTCAGCGGCGGAAACCAGCAAAAGGCGCTGCTCGCGCGCTGGTTGGAGCGGGACCCAAAGATGATTATTCTCGACGAACCGACGCGGGGAGTCGACGTGGGAGCGAAAGCCGAAATCCATGCCCACATCGACCAACTGGCAGGAATGGGAAAAGCTGTGCTCTTTATTTCCAGCGATCTGCCGGAACTGCTCGGTATGAGCAACCGCGTCTTAGTCATGAATCGCGGCGCGATTGACGCGGAACTGTGTGGCGACGAAATGACCGAACACAACGTGATCCTCGCCGCCTCGGGGCTTTCACAGGCAGGCAGCCCGGACACCGACCGATAGCGACCAACCACTCACCTCTCCATGCCACGTTCAAACAACATCGCGATGCAATATTTCGAGCGCACGACGAAATCGGTGCGGCATCGCCTGTTGTTCCTGTTCGCCGGCTGCACGTTGCTATTGGGATTCATCTATTGGCGAACGTCGCTGAATGTTAACTCTTCGTTCGCGGCGGAGTTGGCGCAGATTCCCGTGTTTCTGTCGCCGGTGATCATCGCCGGAATGGGGCTGACGGGCATTATCTATGCCGGCGGCATCGACCTATCGATTTCCTCGATGATCGTCGTGGCCGGTACGGTCTTCGGCATCCTGTTCGACCACGGGGCGCCGCCGTGGGTGTGCTTTCTCGGATGTTATGTGACGGCGGTGGGACTCTCGACCTGTAACGGCCTGCTGGTCCGCATGTTGGGAATTTCGCCGATCATCATCACGCTTGCCGGATTGCAGTTTTATCGCGGTGTCGCCTTGATATTGGCCGATACGTTGATGCCCAACTTCGGCGGCGGGTTGTCGATTCAGAAAGCCGCCTATCAAGCTCCCGCTAAAGAGCACGCGGCTGAGATTCTGGCTGTCGTAGTCGTCGCGGCTCTCGCCTGGGAAGCCTACGGAAAAACATTTCGCGGGTTCTTGGCACTGGGCTGTTCGCCGCAGGCCTGCCGCATCGCCGGGCTTGACCCAGGGCGGATTCGTCTCACCTCGTACTTCGTGGGCGGGCTATTTCTCGGAGTCGCTGCTGTATTGTTTGTCACCAACGTGCAGGTGATCGAACCGGCGCGGATGGCAACCGGGTTTGAGCTGGGCGTCATCGGTGCCGTCGTGCTGGGGGGCACGAATATCTTTGGCGGCGAAGGAACGATGTTGGGCACGGTGCTCGGCGCGCTGTTTTTGTATTTGATCGGACAGGCAATGCTCTATGCCGGTGTGAGCGAATATTGGCGGACCGCCATCGCCGGCGGGGTGATCGTGGCGGTGATCGGGTTCGACTGCGCGATTCACCGCCGGCAGAAGCTGTTGGACGAGTTGCGATGATACGATTTCTTCTGATTGTTTTGCGTGCCCTGAGAGCTCGACCGAAGTTACTGCTTCCGGTGTTGTTTGCCGCGGAGTTAGCCATTCTCGCCCCGATCAGCGGCGTGCAATTTGATACTGCCGCCGACTTTGCGCGCAGCGGCCGATTGTATGCGACCGACTTGATCACGCAGTCCGCTCCCATGATCGTTTTGGCAGTCGGGATGACCGCAATTTTAATGACCGGCGGTATCGACTTGTCCATCGGGGCGATGGTGGCACTGGTCGCCGCCGTGATGGCCCGGTTTGACCCCGGCCCGAATTTCTGGGTCACGGCCGTTCCGTTGGGGCTGTTATGCGGTTTGGGGCTGGGTTGGTTTAACGGCACTTTGATTGCGCGGCTGGATGTCCCCCCGATCATCGCGACGCTGGGAACGCTGTTTCTGCTTCGCGGACTGTGCGAGGTTCTGTTGGGGAACGAAGAATTTGGAACGTTTTTTGACGTGCCCGGTTACACATGGTTTGGCCGCTTGAGCGGATCGCTGCTTGTGATTGCGGCCGTGTTCGCGGTGGGGGGCAGCTGGTTCTACCGGTCGCGTCTGCGCCGCGAATTGTTGATGCTGGGAGGAAATCGCGTGGCGGCGCGATATGCGGGGATCCCCGTGTTTCGCCGCATCGTGCAAGTCTACACGGTTATGGGGGCGCTCGCGTTTGTGGCGGCGATCTGTTTTACCGCCCGCAACGGTTCGGTCTCCGCCACGTCGCTGGAGGGATTGGAACTGCAGGTGATCGTCGCCGTCGTGTTGGGGGGGACCCGCGTGGAAGGAGGCAACGGTTCGCTGATTGGCTCGGTGATCGGCGTGCTGATGGTGGCGGTCTTGGCCGAAGGACTGCGGAGCGCGGAGATGTTCCACTCCGACCTGTTGCCGTTTAAGATACAACACCTCAAATACGTATTGATGGGCGGCCTGCTGGTATTAGGTGTTTGGGTCAATCGCCGCCATGTGAGCACCGCCGGCTAACGGCACGTTTAGGCGGCTTCGTCGGCCGAGTTGATCAGCGCCGCCAGAATATCCATCGTCGAGACGATCCCGCATAGACTGCCCGATTCATCGACGACTGCCACGCGGTGCCAGTGCCCCTCGCACATCACGCGGGCCACTTCGATCAACGGCGTGTCCACAGTGACCGTGACCAGCCGATTGGACATGCGGCCCGCCACGACGTCGTCCCCAGCCGTTTCGATGTTGTTGGCGACGTGTTCGAACAATTCCCAAGTGTGGGCCGCATCGCCGCAAAGCACCTCCGGAGCGGGACGGGCGGATTGGGTTTCGTCTTGTGTTGGGGGCTGGATGATGTCAGAGAGCGACAACATGCCAATTGGCGCATCATGTTGATTAATCACCGGAGCGCCGGTGATGCCGTGCTCTTTCAGCTTGGCAGCCGCCGCGTTGATCGGTTCGTCGTCGCGCACGACGACCAGCTTCGACGTCATCACGTCGCGGGCAGCCAGCGTCCCCAATCGTCCTGGTAACATGCTCATTTGCGCACCGGAAAAACACCGGTCAATCCAAATCGCGAATCAGACCGCCAATCAACGTTTCGTCCGCGCGGCCGCGGCACGGGCGAGCGCCATTAACGGAAAATACAACCGGTAGTAATGATATCTTAGGTAGAAGACCCGGGGAAATCCAGTACCGGTAAACTGCGTCTCCTCCCACGTCCCGTCAGGCAATTGCGTTTCGATGAGGTAGTCGATGCCGCGTTGCACGGTGGACGAATTCTCCTCCCCGGCGGCCAGCAATCCCAGCAGTGCCCACGCCGTTTGCGAGGGCGTAACTGGTCCTTGACCCCGCAAACTGGGGTCGTCATAACTGCGCGGCGTCTCGCCCCAACCTCCGCACGACTGTTGGGTCGATTTGAACCAGGCGACGGCGCCTTCAATTCGCGGATCGTGCGGCGGGATGCCGATCGCCCGCAGTCCGACAACCGTCTGCCAGGTGCCGTAGATATAATTCACGCCCCACCGGCCGAACCAACTGTGGTCGGCTTCCTGATGGGCGAAGATATATTCCAATGCGCGTTCCACCTGCGGATGCTCCCGCGTGAAGCCGATGTGCGCCAGCATTTCCAAGACGCGAGCCGAAATGTCGGGCCAACTGGGATCGATCATCGCGTTGTGATCGGCGAACGGCACACGCGTGAGAATCTCACGGTTGTTGTCGACGTCGAACGCGCCCCAACCGCCGTCGGAGTTTTGCATCCCCAGCGCCCACCGCGTCCCGCGATTGATGGCTTCGAGGACCGGACGTACCGACTCCACTTCGGTGACCGCAGACGACTTGTGCTGTTCGTTGTGAGCGATAACCGCTGCGATTTCGCCCTCGAACGCGCTGTAGGCGGCATAAAACTCCGCATCGTGCTTCGGCGACAGCGCCCGACGGAGTGCCATGATCACCATAATCGTGTCGTCGACGTCGGGATAGAACCGGTTGTTAAACTCAAAATACCAGCCCCCCGGCTGCAAGTGGGAATTCAACGCCTGCCAGTCCCCCGGCTGCCGCACCTCTTTTGATAACAGCCAATTCACTGACCGCCTGATGGCCGGATGTTCCGCCGGAACGCCGGCGTCGCACAAGGCGATCGTCGTCAGGGCCGTATCCCACACCGGCGACTTGCAGGGCTGCAGCCGGATCGAGTCTTCATCGCGAATCATCAACTTGTCGAGTTCGTGCATGGCCCGCGCGACGTCGGCGGAGTCGTCGTCGTGCCCCAGACACTTCAGCGCGATCACGCTCCAGACAATCGGGGGAAAAATCGCCCCCAATCCGTCCGACTCAGCAAACCGCTCCTGCATCCATGCCGCCGCTCGTTTGAGCGCGAGTTGGCGAAACGGCCGGATGCGGGCTCGCTCCATGAACTTCAAGCCGGCGTCGACCCGGCGGAAGAATTTGTCCCAATCGAGCCAGGTTTCCGACTGCATATCGTCCAACGTCGCCGAATGCCCCATCGAAGTCGGGAGTTCTTCGGGAGAACGGACAAACAGTTCGTCGATCTTGTGTTCGTCAGCGATCGGATGGCAGGGACGGTGCGCCCACAGGATGCTCAGCGGAATGACGATTGTCCGCGACCAGGCCGACATTTCGTAGATGTTGATCGGCGACCACTTGGGGAACAGAATCAGCTCCGGCGGCACCGCCGGCACTTGGTCGTAGGTGATAATGCCCAGCAGCGCCAAATAAAACCGCGTGAAACTGTTGACCTGCTCCGCACCGCCGGCTGCCAGGATCGCCTCCCGCGCGCGGATCATATACTCCGCATCGGGGGAATGCCCGGTGAGTTTCAGCGCGAAATACGCTTTGACCGAACCGCTGATTTCGATCGGTCCGCCGGGATAGCTCGCCCAACCCCCGCCGGACAGTTGCTGTTTGAGCATATAGTTGGCGCACAGCTTCGCGACTTCGCTGTCCGCACGGCCGAGGAACGCCAACAGCAGAATGTACTCCGACTCGAGGATTGTGTCCCCTTCCAACTCGGCGACCCAATACCCCTCGGCGTGTTGCTGGCTGAGCAGATAATCCCGCGTGCGGGCGATCGCTTCATCCAGCGGATCGTCGCCGATGAACCGGCCCGATTTCGGAGTTGCAGCGGGATCGTTAGGCCCTGCGGTGTGCTTGATTGACGGCGACGCCGAAGTGATTTCAAAGCGGGACCGATGGTCCCCCCGCCAACCCGCATCCATATCAGGTACCTTTCCAGGCCTCAACCGGCCGACTCATGCGAACCCAGCCGCACCAGGACGTGTCCCGCGGCCAACTGGGCCGAGTCGTGTGTGCGTCCTGCGCCGAATCGTGCGTGGACCGGCTGACGTGTTTCCATACTCACCCGCGGGGACGGACCGGCGCGGCCAACAACATCGAAGCCTCCCTGCCGCCCTAGGCTGCGCCCCTTGAGCGTGGCAAAATGGTACGCAGAACGTCAAAACCGTGCAACAGTGATTGGAAATTCTGAGTCGCCGTTACCTTGAGCAACGCATTGCATCTGGAAGTTGCCTTCGAAAATAGTCGATCGGGGGGTGGCACTGATTGCCGACGGCAATCAGTGTGCCGAAGGCACAAGAGGCCGCAATTTCAGCGGCGCCTGCCAAAGACGTTTGTATTAGCGACGAGAGAACAAGGTACGGCTTCCGGCGGGTTGCGCCCGCCCCGATTGCCGTTGGTAATCGCAGCCACCCGGAACCTGCGACTCATTGTCCAACATAAACCCGTGTGTGAACCCAAATTCACAAACCCGGCCCCGTAACATTCCGCGTGCCTTGCCTGCCGCAGGCGGAACGATATAACTAACTCCGACCCCGCAACCGCAGCAATCCTTTGGATATGCAGACCAGTATCTCAAAATGACCGGCTCCGATTCACCCGCCATTCATATTCGCCACGCAGAAGCCGCCGACGCACATGCGCTGTCGGAATTCATCATGCCGTTCGTCGAGGAAGGCAAACTGCTGCCGCGCACGGTCGACGAACTGATGAGCCTGATTCCGCATTGCTTTCTGGCCGAATCCGAAGGACGGATTATCGCCTGCGCCGCTCTGGAAATCTATTCCCCCAAACTCGCCGAAGTCCGCAGCCTGGCCGTCGCGGCGGAATTCCAACGCACCGGCATCGGCAAACGCCTGGTGACCACCTGTGTCGACTTGGCCCGCTCGAAGAACGTCCTGGAAGTCATGGCGGTCACCTCCTCGGAAGACTTCTTCAAGTCGTGCGGCTTCGATTTCACACTCCCGGGCGAAAAAAAGGCGCTCTTCGTACGCACCCGCGACGACTGACCGCCGCCTGACGTCCGCTCCGGAAAGAAGCCCCGACATGCTGTACGTGAACGAGTCCATTCAAATTCCGCTGCGGGAATTGACGTTCTCCTTCAGCCGCAGTTCCGGTCCGGGCGGGCAGAACGTCAACAAGCTGAACACCAAGGCCACGCTCCGCTGGGCGGTGACGACGTCGCCGAGCCTGGACGAGGGAGTCCGCGAACGGTTCTTGAAAAAATTTCACCGCCGCCTCACCACCGACGGCGAGTTTGTGATGCACAGCCAACGCTTCCGCGACCAGGGCCGCAACGTGGCGGATCGTTTGGACAAGTTGGGACAAATGCCCCTGGAAGTCGCCGCCCCGCCAACCGTCCGCAAGCGCAAAAAGCCATCGAGAGCCAAAATCCAAAAACGGCTCGACGAAAAGCGCCGCCAATCCGAAAAAAAACAAAGCCGCCGCAAACCCAAGTTCGATGGTTAATCACGTAGCGTGCGTCGCAACGCACCTTCCAATGCAGGACGCATGACCCGCCAGGCGCAACAAACCTCACGCAACGGCGCAACGAGTCCCCCTTTTCTCTGCGCCTCGGCGTCTCTGCGCGAGTTTTTTTCAAAACCGCGCCATAGAAGTTCTCATATTGACCCACCAATCGCGGCAGTCGTAGGATGGCGGAAGCGTTTCCTTTCTCTAAGTGCTCTTAACAGCAGAGGTGCGATATGACGAAGCAGCGTCTCGCCGGATTGATCGGCCTTGTGTTGTTAGCGGCAGTCGGTGTGTGGTGGGCAGAGCGCGAAACACCGGATGATCCGACCACCGTCGAGCAACTCCAGAAGCGCATCGCCGCGTTAGAAAAGCGGCTCGCGGAACTGGAGTCCGCACGACCGGCCGCAGTTCAATTCGCGCCACAAACCGTCGAACTCCTACCCCAAACGACGGAGCCCGGATCAGACCCACGCGGCGAACGGCGGGAGATCAACGGGATGTCGTATTATTTGCTGCCGTTGGGGGACGTGGCGGGGGTGGAATAACGAAGGGTTGGTCCATGCCGCACGCCGCCGCGATGATCAGCACCGAGCGAACGACAATGCGGCGCATGTTGTCGACTGATGCGGCCGAATTGCATTTGACGGTCGGCGCCCCAAGTGTGATGAAATATTGGGTGGGAGGTGCGGATCGGACGATTGCGGAAACCGAGCAACGGATCGCTAGGTTTCAAGCGCACTGGGATACACACGGATTCGGCGATTGGGGTGTGCTCCTTAAGCAGAGACAGGAGCTGATCGGCTTTTGCGGATTGCACTATATCCCAGACATGCAAGATGTGACTTTGGGCTATGCTCTTAACGAAAGAGTCTGTCGCTGCGGATACGCGACCGAAATCTGTCAGGCCGTTCTCGAATATGGATTCTCCAATCTCAACATCCCGTTGATTGTGGCGGTTATTTGGCCGGAGAACGTCGCCTCGATTGCGCTTGCGCAGAAATTGGGTATGATCTTCGACAGTGAAATAATCTGGGGCGGAGGTCAACGCGTCGTTTATGGGATGTCGCGTGATCGATGGCTAGAAGTGCACCAATGACATCGGCTTGGCGGTTTCGGCGCAGCTTTCTTTTCCGCCGCGACCGTAGCGCCGTTGCGTGAGGTCAATGCCTTTGGTCAAGCTAAACGCCCTACGCAAGAAAGGTGCGTCGCGACGCACCCTACGACGGAAGACAACCCACGAAGGTCATCCGTGTTCAATCCGTGTTTCATCCGTGGCTAAGAATTCTTTCCCCCTCGACGCAGAAAAAAACAAAAACCGGAGTGGGCCTGTAAGCCGGGTTGTGTCGTGAGCGATCATTTCTCTACGGCGGCGATTGCTCGCCGCCTCTAGCAACCTACCCGAGAGTCGTAACGGACCGGGCCGGGCCGTGTTCCGCCGAAGCGGAACTGCTCTCTGCTTGGTCTTGTTTCCAGCGGGGTTTGCCATGCCGAGACGGTC